>JAGRHX010000205.1 GCA_020444775.1 Gammaproteobacteria bacterium | reverse complement strand
CGGCTCGTCCATCAGCAGCAGCCGCGGGCGCGACATCAGGGCCCGAGCAATCGCGAGCATCTGCTGCTGTCCGCCCGACAACGATCCAGCGCGGCTGGAGCGGCGCTCGGCGAGCGCAGGGAACAACGCATAGACTTGCTCGGCGTCGCGGCGGATGGCGGCCCGATCGCGCCTGGTCACCGCGCCCAGCTCGACGTTGTCGGCCACCGACATGGTCGGCCAGACGTAGCGGCCCTGAGGCACCATCGAGATACCCCCGACCACCACGTCGTGCGGATGTAGCTGCTGCATCGGGCGATTCTCGAACAGGATCTGCCCCGATCGCGGTCGCACCAGACCGGTTAGGGCATTCAGCAGCGTCGTCTTGCCGGCACCGTTGCCGCCCAGCATGGCGACGATGCGGCCGTCGGGCACGCTGAAGCTGACATCACGCAGCACCTCGGTCAGACCGTACCAGACACTCAGGTTGCGTACCTCAAGCATCGATCGCCGTCCCCAGATAGGCTTCGATGACCGCTGGATGGCGGCTGACCGTACGCGGGTCACCGCTGGCGATCTTGCGGCCGGAGTTCAGCACGGTGATGCTGTCGCAAACTCCCATGACGAGCTGCACGACGTGCTCGATCATGAGGATCGTCACGCCGCGCTCGTCTCTTATACGGCGCAACAGTCGGTCGAGCTCCTCTACACGCGGCTCGCTCAGGCCGACCGCCGGCTCGTCGAGCAGCAATACCTTGGGCTCGCGAACCAGCGCTCGCGCAATCTCCACCACCCGCTGCTGGCCAAACGACAGGCCGGTCGATTCATAGGACTCGAAGCGGCTCATGCCAACGAAGTCCAGGATACGCTGCGCCCTGTCCGCGGCTTCCCGTTCCGCCTGCAGCACGCGGCGCCGTCCAAAGGCCGCCGCCAGCGGACCGATGCGGTGCTCGCCGTGCAGTCCGGTCATGACATTCTCCAGCACCGTCATGCCCTTGAACATGCGGCTTGTCTGAAATGTCCTCGACAGCCCCATGCCGGCAATCTTGCTGAACTTCATGCCGACCAACGAGTGACCGTCCAGACGCACGTCGCCCCGGGTCGGGGGGTAGATGCCGCAGACGACATTGAGCAGGGTTGTCTTGCCCGCGCCGTTCGGGCCGATGATGCCGTGAATCTCGGCCTCGGGAACCGCCAGGTTCACCGAGTCGAGCGCCGATAGGCCGCCGAAGCCGACCGACAGATCGACAATCTCCAGTTTGCTTGGCGCGGACGACCGACCGAGCGGCGCAGGGGCCGGGTCCGCTGCTGTATCGATGGGCATTGCAATCACCTCATGCCCGGGCGAGTATAGGTGGCGATTGCCACAAGGTGAATGTTTGTTCAGGGAACGATCGCTGAACCCATGCTTTGACTTGTGCCCGCACAAGACGTGCTGCAAACCGACCAGGCTATTGTAACGTCGAGTCGATGCTAGCATCGGCCGAAAAATGAGGGTCTGTCGATGAAGAGAGCCCGGGTATCTCGCGCGGCTGCTGTTCTCGCGCTTGCTTGTCTTTTTGCCAATGCACCGGCTGGGGCCGAAGACGGCGTGACCGAGGACAAGATCGTCATTGGTGGCATGGGGCCGCTGACCGGTCCGCTCGCTCACCTCGTGCTGCCCGCGCTGCACGGGATCGAGGCCGTGTTCAAAGAGGTCAACGCCGCTGGCGGTGTGCACGGCCGCACGCTCGAGTACGTGCTCGAGGACGATGAATGTCAACCGAGCAAGGGCGTCGGAGCGATCAAGAAGCTGATCTACGAGGTCAAGCCCTTCATGATCATCGGCGGCGGTTGCTCGAACGCATCGCTCGCGCAGAAGCCCGAGATCATCGAGGCGAAGATTCCCTGGCAGATCGTGGCCTCCACCGCGGACTCTCTGACCGAGCCGGCGCATCCGTATATCTTCACCACCATGTCGGCGGCCTGGATGGAGGTCTACGGCGCACTGCAGGTGGCGCTCGATCAGAAGAAGGAACGTATTGCGGTTCTGTGGCAGCCGGACGCCTGGGGCAAGGCCCGTATCGAACCGATGCGAAAAGCGTTGAAGGAAAAGAACATAGAGGCCGTGGCAATTGAAGAGGTGCCGGTCGAGCCTGCGGATCTGACGCCGACCGTGCTGAGACTGCAGCAGGCAAAGGCCGACGCGGTCATCCTGCTGCTGTTCCCCAAAGCGGGGATTCCGTTCCTGCGCGATTCGTTCAAGTTCGGCTACCAGCCGCTGATGGTCGGGGGCTCGCCGCTCGCCGAGCTCGATGTCATGGCCAAGGGACTCGGCACCGAGGATGCGGTAAAGACGCTGCGCGCCGTGTCGCCGAGTGGCTATGGGGTTGAAGACCCCGAGATTGCCGGCTGGAAGTCGGTAATAGCCAGGTACTTCCCGAACGACCGTTTCACGACCGTGCATTTGTTTGGCATCGCCGCCGGCCAGGCCGCGGTCGAAGCGCTACGCCGGGCGGGCCCGGAGCCAACCCGCGAGAAGCTGGTTGAAGCCTACTCAACGCTCGAGATGAAGCCGGATACCTACGCAGGTCCGATCAAATGCGTGCCCGGCGACCATCAGTGCCACCGGACACTCGGTGTGTTTGCACTCAAGGACGGTAAGGTCACCGGCGTCGGCCACAGCACTCCAGTGCGTTGATCCCGGCTTGACGTCATCCTCGCGCGCGGCTGACGTCCGCGGGGATGACGCACCGCTCGGACGGAACTCTCCCTATGCTGCTGTTCGCGTATGTGCTGTCGTCCGGTCTGACCTCCGGTGCGCTCTACGCGCTCATGGCGGTGGGCCTGGTGCTTTGCTACCGGACCACCGGCCACATCAACTTTGCCCACAGCGAGCTGTTCATGCTGGGCGGGTTCTTCGCATTCACGCTGCACGTGATGTGGGGTCTGCCCTACATCGCGTCACTGATTGGCGCGGTCATCGCCACGTTCTTTCTCGGAGTGCTCACCGACCGGACGGTCTATCGCCCGCTGATCAAGGCGCCCCCGTTGTCGATGGTTCTGGCCACCGTCGGCTTTTCGTTCTTGCTCAAGGGGATCGGGCGCTTCCTCTGGGGCGGTCAGGGTGAGTTCGTGCCGTTCCCACCGCTCGTGAGCCCTGCACCGATAATGGTGGCCGGCGTGCCGATGTTTCCGCAGCAGCTGGTCGTGCTCGGCGGTGCGTTGCTGTGCATGCTCGTGCTCACGCTGTTCTTCCGCTACAGCCGCGCCGGCAAGACCATGCAGGCGACGGCGGAGGAGCCGCGCGCCGCGTATCTGGTTGGAATTCGTGTCGAGTGGGTATACACGATGACCTGGGGCTTCAGCGCCGCGCTGGCGGGCTTCGCCGCCGTGCTGATGGCACCGTTGACCCAGCTCACTCCCGATGTCGGCTTCATTCTGCTGCTCAAGGCCTTCGCTGCCACCATCCTCGGGGGACTTGGCAGCATGCCGGGCGCCATCGTCGGCGGCTTTCTTGTCGGCATCATCGAGAGTCTCTCGGGCGGCTACATCTCAGCCGCTTTTCAGGACGTTTCGGCATTTGTCATCATCATGGTCGTGCTGGTCTTGTGTCCGAGCGGGCTGTTTGGCGTGCGCGGCGCGCGCGAGGTCTGAGGCCAATGTCTACAGCCCGTTCGTTCAGCTTCCGCTGGGTCGTTGGCGCGGGCTTTGTTGTCTTCGCGCTCGTGCCGTTGATCGCCAACCCCTACCAGCTCTATGTCGCAAACCTGATGCTGGTGTACATGCTGCTAGCGGTCGGTCTGAACTTCCTGATCGGCTACGCCGGGCAGCTTGCATTCGCCAATGGCGCAATGTTCGGCATTGGCGCCTACGGCACCGGATTGCTGATGCTGGATCATCAGTGGCCGCTTGCGCTGGCGTTGCCGGTGGGCACTTTGATAACCACCCTGATCGGTATCGTGATCGCACTACCGGCCTTGCGGCTACGCGGTCTGTATCTGGCGCTCGCCACCGTAGCATTTGCACAGTTCGCGCTCTGGACCTTCATCCACTGGGACGGGCTGACGTACGGCGCCGCCGGGTTCGTGATGCCGCGGGTTGATTTCGGCGTGATCGGCCTCGACAAGTCACTCGGCATCTACTATGTGAGCTTCACGGTCACCGTGTTGATGCTGTGGCTCGGCTGGAATCTCGTCCGGTCGCGTGTCGGCCGTGCTTTTGTCGCGATCCGTGAGAGCGAGGTCGCCGCCGAGTCGGTTGCGGTCGATGTCACCTTGACCAAGACCATCGCGTTTGCCATCAGCGCGCTCTACGCCGGTTGCGCCGGTGGTCTGTTCGCGGTGCTGCTCGGTGTTGTGGTGCCGGAACAATTCAACCTGTTCCAGGTCGTGCTGCAATTTTGCATGGTGGTGGTCGGCGGTCTTGGCAGCTTCTGGGGTAGCGTGGTGGGTGCCATATTGTTGGTATGGCTGCCTGAGGCGATGCGCGGCCTGCAAGAGCTTCTGGAGATTGGTTTCGGCGCGCTGCTGCTGGGTGCGCTGTTGCTGTTTCCCGGTGGTATCGCGGCGGCGGTCCGAAAGATATTCCCGCACTGGCGAGAGCCCCTTCGGCGCACAATGGACGATCGATGAGCCCGAGCATGCCCGGTGCCCTGAAAAACGAGAGATAGCCGCGCGTCCATGGACAACTACACCAGCCTGCTCAATTTCTATCGCGCACGCGGCTATCAGCAGCGTGTGGGCATGGGAATTCGCCCGGCGCTGATCGTCATCGACTTCAGTTGCGGCTTTACCGGCAGCCACGGCGGCTTTCCCGGTGGCGACTTCACCGACGAGCTGGCCCAGACCCGCCGCCTGCTCGACGCCACCCGGGGCCGGTTTCCGGTGATTCTCACTACGATTGCCTACGACGAACCGGCACGCGAGGGGGGCTGGTGGTACACGAAGGTGCCGTGGCTGGAACGCTTCCGGCGACCGAGTACGGCTATTGAGATCGACCAGCGGCTCGGCCAGCACGATGATGACGTGCTCCTGGTCAAGCCCTATCCGTCCTCGTTCCATGCCACCGACCTCGACCAGCGGCTGCGTAAGGCAGGTGTAGATACTTTGTTGATCGCTGGCTGCACCACCAGCGTGTGTGTACGTGCGACCGCGGTAGATGCAATGCAGCATGGCTACCGGGCAATTGTCGTCCGCGAGGCGGTCGGCGACCTCAACCCCTTGCTGCACGAGGTGCACTTGCACGACCTCGACGCTCGCTATGCCGACGTGGCGCCGGTCGACGAGGTGCTCGAGCATCTCGCCACGCTGTCCGTGCGGGCCAGCTGAGCCCGCCCCACAGGAGAATGCCATGCCCCGGGTTGCCCTGGCCCAGATCGCTGCGTCAGCCGATAGAGACGCCAACCTCGACGCCGCGGTCGAGCTGATCAGGCGAGCCGCGGCTGATGGCGCCGAGCTGGTCTGTTTTCCGGAGATGGGTTTTGGCCGGTTCTTCCCGCAGTACCGTGCGGACCCGCGCTACTTCGACTGGGCGGAGCCCGTGCCGGGGCCGACGGTCGAGCGCCTGCAGAGCGTGGCGCGCGAGAATCGTATTGGTATCGTCCCAAACCTGTTCGAGCGCGCCAGTCCGGGGGAGTACTACAACTGCTCGCCGGTAATCGGCACCGACGGCACGCTGCTCGGCCGATCACGCATGGCGCACATCGCCGAGGCGCCGTTCTTCAACGAGAAGTTCTACTACCGGCCGGGCAACGGTGGTTTTCGCGTTTACGACACCGCCGGAACGCGGCTCGGTGTTGCTATTTGCTACGATCGCCACTATCCAGAGCAACTTCGCATACTCGGCCTGCGTGGCTGCGAGATCCTGATGGTGCCGCTCGCCGCGGTGAGCCGCGAGCAATGGTCCATGTTCGAGATGGAACTACAGGTTGCCTCCTTTCAGAACCAATATTTCAGCGTGGTGGTGAACCGGGTTGGTCAGGAGGAGGAGATGGAGTTCATCGGTCGAAGCTTCGCCACCGACCCCTATGGCAATGTGATCGCCCGACTCGCGGACGGCCAGCCCGACATGCAGATCATCGATATCGACACCTCAGTAATCGATACGGCCCGCCGCGTCATTCCCCACCTGCGCGACCGGCGCGCCGAGCTATACGGCGCCATCGCCCGCATCCCAAGCGACGACGATTGACCCGGCACACTCGAGGGCGGTCTGTGACGAGCTCATGCGGATTTCCGAATCGTTTCATCGCTTACTAAAGAGACACTGCCGCCGGGGCCGATCGCCACCCGAATCAAGTACCGCTACTGGCAGTGGCACCGTGACGGTCGCGACTCGACGCCCATAGACCAGGGCTGAGGGGGGGCACGATCCCTCAGCGCGTCGCCGAGTACGCCGGCCCGAGCGGGGTCAGCCGCACGCCGTCGC
>JAGRHX010000204.1 GCA_020444775.1 Gammaproteobacteria bacterium | reverse complement strand
TGCGCCGGATTGGATGTGACCAGGCGCAGGGTTACCTCTACGGTCGACCGGTTGCGCCTGACCGCGTGATTCTCGGGCAGGTCGACGACCCTGGGGTGTCCCTGGCGGATTCGCGAAAGCTGCGTCGCTCGGGGAGTGGCTCCGGCTGAGATCGGTGCCAGATGCCTGGAGCCTTCGGACCCGAGGCCTTCGCGCGCAAACGACTAGTACGCCTTCGCATAGACCACGCGGCGCTCAGCAGGCGCACCCGAGACCGGGTCGATGCCAGCTTCTTCCGTGTTCATGCCGTCGAACTGGCCGGGGAACGGAAGGCAGCGGATGGTGGCCTTCAGCTCGTCTTTCACGCGGGCCTCCGTCTCGGCCGTGCCGTCCCAGTGGGCGAGCGCGAAGCCGCCCGCCTGCGCAACTTCCTCGAGCCGGTCGTAGGAATCCACCACATGGGTGTTCGCGTCGCGGCGCTGGCGGGCCGCCTCGAAGAGATCGGCCTGGATGCCATCGAGGATCTGGCGTACGGTTCCGACGAGGATGCCGAGCTCGATGCTCGTCTTTTCTCCCGTGTCGCGGCGGGCCATCTCCACGGTCCCGTTCTGCACATCGCGTGGACCGACTGCCAGCCGGACCGGCACGCCTTCCACCTCGTACTGTGCGAACTTCCAGCCTGGACGGTACTGCTCGCGGTCGTCCAGGACCACGCGGATTCCGGCGTCCACGAGCGAAGCGCGCATTTGCCGGGCAGTGGTGAGGACGGACTCGTTGTCGCCGTTCTGCTTCAGGATGGGCACGATGGCGACCTGCACGGGTGCGAGGCGCGGCGGGAGGACCAGACCCTGATCGTCCGAGTGCGTCATGATCAGCGCGCCAATGAGGCGCGTGCTCACGCCCCATGACGTGGCCCAGACGTGCTCGAGCTCGTTGTCCTGATTCTGGAAGGTGCAGTCGAAGGCCTTGGCGAAATTCTGCCCGAGGAAGTGTGAGGTGCCGGCCTGGAGTGCCCTCCCGTCCTGCATCAGCGCCTCGATGCAGTAGGTGTCCACCGCGCCCGGAAACCGCTCGCTTGCGGTCTTGACGCCCTGTATGACCGGCATGGCCATCCACTCCTGTGCGAATTGCGTGTAGACCTCGAGCATCTGGCGGGTCTCTTCCACAGCCTCCCGCTCGGTGGCATGGGCGGTGTGGCCCTCCTGCCAGAGGAACTCTGCGGTGCGCAGGAACAGTCGTGTCCGCATCTCCCAGCGGACCACGTTCGCCCACTGGTTGATGAGGATGGGCAGGTCACGCCAGGACTGGACCCAACGCGAGTAGGTGTCCCAGATGATCGTTTCTGAAGTCGGTCGAACCACGAGCGGTTCTTCCAACTCGGCGTCGGGGTCGACGATGAGGTCGCCTTCGTGCGCCTTCAGCCGGTAGTGTGTGACCACCGCGCATTCCTTGGCGAAGCCCTCTACATGCTCGGCTTCACGCGCAAGAAAGCTCATCGGGATGAAGAGCGGGAAGTACGCGTTGCGGTGTCCCGTCGCTTTGAACAGGCCGTCGAGGCCGCGTTGCATGTTCTCCCAGAGCTCGCAGCCATTGGGGGGCAGCACCATGGAGCCACGCACGGGCGAGGTCTCGGCGAGCTTCGCCTCGCGGATGACGTCCTGGTACCACTGCGCGTAGTTCTGTGCTCGTGGCGTAATGCGCTCGGCCATGATGACACCGTGAACGGAGATGCGCCTGGGGCGTCATGATTGCACGTGGGAGCTCGTGCGTCTGCGTTGGCTCGCGCGCGAGGGGGACGGCACCAGGCGTGAGCTCCAAGGACAGACGGCTCGTCCGCGGCCCGCCTTCGAGTACGGGCCTTCCTCGTGACCACTGTGCATTGCATGACCGCGGCCATACTGAACGCCTTCCCCGGGCCATGCGGATCGCGAGCCCTCCACCGGCCGAGCGGCGCAGCTCAGGACAATGCCTTGGCCGTGCCGACTCATCGAGCGATCCCTTGAATCGCGCGCCATGACTGTATTGTTTGCCCGACATCGGGCAAATTCTTTGATTGAACTGGCTCAGTGCTCCGAGAATCGTGCCCCATGCAGGACATTGCGGACCTCGTCGCGCATCTACAGCGCACGAGCACACTGTCATCGACTGATGCCCGGCGGATTGTGCTCGAAGTCATCGCCTACTTCTCCGAGACACCGGAGGCGTACGTGAAGCGCCGTCACCACGAGCTGCACACCCGCTCGGACCTGCGTAACGACGTGATCTATCGCCAGATCGCCGACGAGCTGGGCCAACGCCGCTTCGCGGCACCCCCGCTCAGCCTTCGTCAGATTCGACGAATCATCTACGGTTGAGCCGACGTGCGGCGACATCACGGACATCAATTGCGCCCGTCCTGGACAGACGAGGCCGCTGCGTGGGAGAGCGATCGATGTGTGGAATCGTGGGCTACGTAGGGCGCGCAGACGCAGTTCCCATCTTGCTGGATGGTTTGAAGCAGCTCGAGTACCGTGGCTACGACTCGGCGGGCGTAGCCGTGCAGCAGGGTAGAGGTCTGACGGTGGTGAAGCGGGCCGGTCGTCTGGACGCGCTGCACAATGCGCTGCCCAGGCGATTCAAAGGGCGAGCCGGTATCGGTCACACCCGCTGGGCGACGCACGGCGCCCCGAACGACATCAACGCACACCCGCACGCAGACGCCTCGGGCAAGCTGGTCATCGTTCACAACGGGATCATCGAGAACGTTGCCGCGCTCCGTGACGGTCTGGTCGAGCGGGGGCTTAGCTTTGTGTCTGAGACGGATACCGAGGTGCTCGCGAATCTGATCGCGGTCGCCCATGCGCATTGCGCGGATCTTGCAGAGGCGACCCGACTCGCCCTACGGCAGACGACGGGTGCCTACGGGATTGCGGTGATGCATCGGGACCATCCGGACGAGATCGTGGTTGCACGGAACGGATCGCCAGTCATCCTGGGGGTGTCCGACCACGAGATGCTGGTTGCCTCCGATGCGGCGGCCTTGGTTCGATATACCCAGCGGGTGGTCTACTTGCGCGACGGCGAGATCGCCCGGGTGCGTGCCGACGGTTATCAGGTGGTCGATCTCGACGCGGCCCCGGCGGAACAGACGCCGACCGAGCTGGTGCTCGACGTCTCCGAGCTGGATCTGGGCGGGTACGCTCACCACACGCGCAAGGAAATCGAGGAGCAGCCCGAAGTGGTCACCCGGACAATGAGCGGGCGCTTGGACCGCCGCTTCCAGACCGCACACCTCGGGGGTCTGAATCTCGACCCTCGCGCGCTCAAGAGCTTTCGCCGGATCAAGGTGCTGGGCTGCGGATCGGCCTGCTTCGCTGGCAGTCTCGGTGCTCGCATGATCGAGTCTCTCGCACGGATCCCCTGCGAGGCCGAGCCAGCGGCCGAGTTCCGCTACCGCAATCCGATCATCGAGGACGACACCCTCTATTTCGCGGTGAGTCAGTCGGGTGAGACAGCCGACACCTTGATGGCGGTGCAAGAGATAACCCGCAAGGGTGGAACCGTGCTCGGCGTCGTCAACGTGGTCGGGAGCAGCATCGCACGGGCGTGCCAGGGCGGTGTGTACCTGCATGCCGGGCCGGAGGTGGCGGTGGTGTCGACCAAGACATTCACCGCGACCCTCGTGGTATTTGCGTTGCTCGCGCTACACCTCGCACGGATGCGGGACGCGTCCCCTGCCGATGGGGAGCGCTTGATCGCCGCCCTCGACGAGCTGCCGGACACAATCTCGGCGGTGCTCGAGCAGGCCGAGGCGATTGCCGAGTCAGCCCGCTACCTGGCGGGCTACGAGAATGCCTGTTTCGTGGGACGGGGCTTTGGTTATCCACTCGCCATGGAGGGGGCGCTCAAGC
>JAGRHX010000016.1 GCA_020444775.1 Gammaproteobacteria bacterium | reverse complement strand
CCGCCCGGAGACGATACGCGGGGAACGTTCTTCCGAACCGACATTCCTTAACCACGCAGCGTCGGTGGTATCCAGTTTCGACGTGCCGTCGATGCGGTCGCGCACCAGGGCTATGTCGGAGATCTGCGCTATACCCGTTTCGGTGAGATTGACTGCGGTGACGCGGAGTTCGAGTTGCACGTGGCAGCTTCGACTCGCACTGGGAGCGTCATGACGAGCACATCATCAAGGATTTCTACCGTGGCAATGTGTTCGGGATCCCCGCGCCCAATCCAAACGACCCGATGAGCGCCAGCGGAGTGATTGACCGAGGTTTGGAAGTGACGACCAACAGGGCGGGAAGCTACGGCAGCGTGATCAGCGCGCGCGACTTTGGTGCGCAAGGACTCGCGCCGGATGCGAACTTCGACGACCTGCAGGTGCCAGAGCCAGTGACCTTGGGCCTGTTCGGACTGGGGTTGCTGGGGATCGGCCTCACACGCCGGGGGCGCGCTTGATTCCAGGCCCGATCCGCGAACCAGGCGATGAGAGCCCCGGCACCGTGTCGGGGCCGTCGCGGCATAGGTCCGCGTTCGAAGACCTCATGTTGCCAGTCTGCCCGGCTTGACCCTGTCGGCGCTGCTGCACAACACTCCTCGTCCGAGCCATATGCCGGACACGGGGGCAGTAGCACATGACTGAGGCACCGAGACGACCTGCGACGTCGTTCATGGCTGACGATAATCGAGCCACGGTCGACCCGGTCACCTTGGAAGTGGTCCGGCACAAGCTCGAAGGCATCGCCAACGAGATGGAGTCAACGCTGCTGCGCAGCTCCTTCTCACCCATCGTCAAGGAAGGGCTGGACGCTTCGGCCAGCCTCTTCACGACCGACGGTGAGTCTCTCGCTCAGGCCATCGCGGTGCCGATTCATCTGGCGACCTTGATCCCTTGCGTGCAACGGATCCTGCAGACATACGCTCTCGAGCAGATGCGTGACGGGGACGTGTTCATCATGAACGACCCCTATCTGGGTGGCACCCATCTGCCTGATATCGCCCTGGTCATGCCGGTCTTCCATGAAGGCCGGCCTATTGCCCTGAGCGCGACGATGACCCATCACCAGGACGTGGGCGGCATGACGCCGGGTTCGGTGCCGACCACGGCAACCGAGATCTTCCAGGAAGGCATCCGTATCCCGCCATTGAAGTTTCGCGACGCGGGGGAGCTCAACAGCACCCTCATCGCGCTGCTGCGCCTGAACGTGCGTCTGCCGGACACCTTCATGGGTGATCTCAATGCGCAGCTGGCGGCCTGCACCATAGGCGCACGCCGCGTCGTGGAGCTCGCCGACCGCTACGGCGCGGATCCGCTTGCCGATATCGCGGCTGCGCTGCTGAGGCGCTCCGAGCAACTGACGCGGTTGGCGATCGAGGCCATTCCGGATGGCCGCTATCACTACGTGGACTACCTGGACAACGATGGCATCGAGCTCGACAAGCCGGTGCGTATCGAGACCACGGTGCACGTGCAGGATGACAGCGTGCTGATTGACTTTGCCGGCACCGCGGCGCAGCTGAAAGGCCCCTTCAATTGCGTGCCCTCCGGGGCGCAGGCGGCGGCCTGGTTTGCGATGCACGCATTGACCGATCCGGAGATCCCGACCAACAGCGGCTGCTTCCGGCCCATTGAGCTGAGACTCCCCGAGGGCAGCCTGGTCAATCCACGCTGTCCTGCGCCGGTGAACTCGCGTACCGCGACGATCAAACGCATCACCGGCTGTATCATCGGCGCGCTGCGCCAGGCGCTGCCGGAGCGCGCACCTGCTGACGCGGCCAGCGAGCTGTTGGTACTGGCCTTCGCCGGCGAGCGGCGTGACGGTAGCCGCTATATCGTCGGTGAGCTGATCGCTTCGGGTAGCGGTGCCAGCGCGGACAAGGACGGCGTGGATGTGATCGAGACCGACGGCTCGAACTGCATGAATCTGCCGGTCGAGGCGCTGGAGATGGATGCGCCTATACGGGTCCTGTGCTCGCGGCTGCGTACCGACTCGGGTGGCCCGGGACGTCAACGTGGTGGCCTGGGCATCCAGCGCGTGTATGAGATCCTCCACGGCGAGGTCAGCTTCACACATCGAGGTGAGCGACACGACCACCCCGCGCGCGGCGCGCAGGGCGGCGGGGATGGGCAGACCGCGCGTTCGGTGATCACTCGGGTAGACGGTACCGAAGAGGTGATTCATTCCAAGTTGGTGACTGTGCTTCATCCCGGGGACCGAGTGGAGGTCACGACCGCCGGTGGCGGTGGTTATGGCCCGGCCGGCGAACGCGATCGGCGTGCGCTGAGCGAAGACCTGCGCAACGGCAAGGTCCGTGATGCGGGCATCTATGCGGGGCCGGGGGCGCCCGACACCCGGCGGCAAGGTAGGACTGAGAGAGAGGCGTCATGAGTCGCGAAGCGGTGATCGAGCGGTTGCTCGAAGACTTCGACAAGGGTGTGTTCGTGGAGGAGCTCGCGCGTCGTGTCGCGATTCGAAGCGAGAGCCAGATCGTCGAGAGCCATCCCAATCTGTGGCGCTATCTGCGTGAGGAGATCGGTCCGGAGCTTCAGGGCATGGGTTATGAGGTGCGTATCCTGCCCAACCCGGTCGAAGGCGGCGGACCTTTCCTGATCGCGCGTCGTCTCGAGGATCCGGCGCTGCCCACGGTCCTCACCTATGGGCACGGCGACGTCATTCGCGGGCTCGAAGGACAGTGGTCCGACGGGCGCGATCCATGGACGCTGGAGGTCGACGGTGAGCGCATCTATGGACGTGGGGTGGCTGACAACAAGGGCCAGCACACGGTCAATCTACAGGCGCTTCGCGCGGTCATCGCGATACGTGGTGCGCTGGGGTTCAACTCGGTCGTGTTGTTCGAGACCGGCGAGGAAATGGGCTCTCGCGGGTTGCACGAGCTTTGCGAGCAGGAGCGCGATGCATTGCGTGCCGACCTGCTTCTGGCCTCGGACGGTCCACGGTTCGCCAGCCAGCGACCGACCTTGTTCATGGGTACTCGTGGCGCTCTCAACTTCGAGATGCGTCTGGAACTGCGAGACGGTGGCCATCATTCGGGAAACTGGGGTGGTCTGTTGCGCAACCCGGGCGTGGTGCTGGCGAATGCGATTGCTTCGCTGGTCGATCAGAACGGCCGGGTCCGACTGCGCTCACTGGTGCCCGAGCACATGCCCAACTCGGTACGTGCCGCGCTGTCCGGCTTGGAGATCGTGCCGACCGACGGTGAGCCCGACATCGATCCAGACTATGGTGAGCCCGGGCTGACGCCCGCCGAGAAGGTCTATGGCTGGAACACCTTCGAGGTGCTGGCCTTCCTGACGGGTAACCCGGACAATCCAGTGAACGCGATTCCGCCACGTGCCAGCGCGCATTGTCAGATTCGGTATACAGTCGATACCGACGAGGCAGCCTTCCTGGATTCGATCAGAGAGCATCTTACCGCGCAGGGCTTTGGCGACATCGAGGTGCGGGCCGCGCAGGGTCGCGGCGCCTGGCCCGCGACCCGGCTGGATCCGGAGCATCCCTGGGTCGAGTGGGCCGCGTCATCCATCCAGCGCAGCGTAGGCATGAGCCCGGTTCGCCTGCCGAATCTCGGGGGATCTCTGCCCAACGATGCTTTCGCGAACGTGCTCGGGTTGCCGACCATCTTCGTACCGCATTCCTATCCAGGTTGTTCCCAGCATGCTCCGGACGAGCACGGCTTGAAATCAATCTTTCGCGAAGTAATCGTGATGATGTTTTTTTTTT
>JAGRHX010000203.1 GCA_020444775.1 Gammaproteobacteria bacterium | reverse complement strand
TCGACTACGCCTGGGAGGTCGAGCATCACTTCCTCGACGAATACTCGCATTCCTCGGCACCGGAGGTGTTCCTGGCGGCGGCGGCCGCGCAGACCAGCCAGATCCGTATCGGCCATGGAATCCGCCAGGTGATCCCCAACTACAATCACCCCGCACGCACCGCCGAAGGCCTCGCGACCCTGGATCTGATCTCGGATGGACGGGTCGACTTCGGCATCGGGGAAGGCGCCACACGGCTCGAGCTGGGTGCCTTCGGCATCGCCGCCAAGACCAAGCGTGCCCGCGCGCTGGAAGCGGCCGAGCAGATCTGCAACATGATGGTGCTCACGCCGTATCCGGGTTACGAGGGCGAAGGGTTCTCGATGCCCTGTCGCAATGTGTTGCCCAAGCCGCTGCAGAAGCCCCACCCGCCGCTGTGGATGGCGTGTACGAATCGCGACACCATCAAGGTGGCGGCCCGCAACGGTATCGGCGCGCTGGCCTTCTCGTTCCTGGACCCAGACGAGGCCCGCACCTGGTCGCAGGTCTACTACGACATCATCAAGAGCGAGGAATGCGTGCCGCTGGGCTGGAACGTGAACGCCAACCTGGCCATGGTCTCGGCATTCTCGCTGCACGAGGACCGGGCCGAAGCGATACGCCGCGGCCAGGACAACTTCGAGTTCTTTCGCTATTCCCAGCAAAAGCTGGTGGCCGAGGACTTCGTGCCCGGCTACAGCAACATGTGGGATGAGTTCATCGCCGCACGTGGTGATGCCTCTGATCAGCTGATCAAGGCCGCGCTGGCGCGCGCCGAGTACGACGGCGCGGGCATAGGCACGCCACAGGACATGCTCCGGCATCTGGGTGAGCTTCAGGAGGCCGGTGTCGATCAGGTCGTGATGCTGCAGCAGGCGGGACGCAACAGTCACCGCAACATCTGCGAATCGCTGCAGCTGTTCGCCGATCGGGTGATGCCAGGTTTCAAGGCCGAGCGCGCTACCCTGGAGGCACGCAAGCAGACCGAGCTCGCCCCTTACGTAGCGGCCGCGCTGGCCCGCAAGCAACGCATGCAGCCGCTCGCCAAAGAGCAGGTGCCGGTAGTCAAGGCCTCGGTCAGGACCTCGACCTTCGACGCCTTGGAGCAGCGCCAGCAGTCAGGCAGCGGCGACTGAGCTGCGCGCCTGGCGTGAGCGCTCTTGGGCCGCCACCCCGACTCGCGCGCAAGACATCAGGCCAAGGCCACCGCTGACGTGCCAACCACTGACGTGCCGGCCGCGCTCGGCTATGATCGTCGTGACGCGCGTCCACCCGGCCACGGCGATCACATGTCTGCGAAGCGACACGCCGACGCCCCCTGCTGCCTCCGTCGAGCATTCCCAGAGGCGGCGCCGCCGGCTCATGCTCGTGCGCGACCCGAGCGTTCCTACACATCGACCCGATCGTCGACACCCGCGTTTGTGCGGGCGTCATCAACAGACACTCGAGCATGACCGACCCGAACAACACCATCGCCTTCCAGGGCGAACCCGGCGCCTATTCGCATCTGGCCTGCAAGGAGGCCTACCCGGACATGGAACCGCTACCCTGCTCCAGCTTCGAGGAGGCGTTCGCGGTCGCGGAGAATCGACAGGCGCGGCTGGCGATGATCCCCATCGAGAACTCGCTGGGTGGCCGGGTCGCCGACATCCATCATCTGCTACCACGCTCGCGCGCCTACATCGTCGCCGAGCACTTCCAGGCAGTAAAACACTGTCTGCTCGCGCCGCGCGGCGCCCGCCTGGACCAGGTCAAGACCATCAGCTCACATCCGCAGGCCCTGGCTCAGTGCCGGAACCTGATCCAGGAGCTGGGCGTTCGGGCCATCGCCCGGCCGGACACCGCGGGCGCGGCACGCGAGGTTGCCGAGGCCGGCGACCCGACCGCCGCCGCCATCGCCTCCAGCCTGGCAGGCGAGACCTATGGTCTGGATGTGCTGCGTGAACGCATCGAGGACCGACTCGGCAACACCACCCGCTTCGTGGTCATGTCGGCGACCCGTGTCGAACCGGACCCACGCGACGGACCGTGCATGACCGCCATCTTCTTCCAGGTGCGCAGCGTGCCGGCCGCGCTGTACAAAGCCCTCGGTGGATTCGCGACCAACGGCGTCAACATCACCAAGCTGGAGAGCTACCTGAGCGACGAGAACTTCAAGGTCGCGCAGTTCTACGCCGAGTTCGAAGGTCATCCGGCGGAGAAGCCGGTCGATCATGCCCTCGAGGAGCTGCAATACTTCTCGACCCGCCTCAAGGTGCTGGGGGTGTTCCCGGCCAGTCCCGTACGCGCCAGGGACTGAGGCTGCACGTCCGTGGTCGACACCTTCGATCGGTTTCGACCACGCACCGGCGTGCCCCGTTGAGAGCCCCGTTGAGTACCCCGTTCAGCGCATCGTTCACTGCGTGGACGGTGCGTCGGATTCGCCCCACATACGCTGCAGCCACGGCACCGCCCGGCGCAACGGCTCTATGAAGCGATCGGTCTGGTAATGACCGACGCCCTGCAGCACCTCGAACTCGACCGGTACTCCGCGATCGCGCAGGGTCTGCACTACCTGGCGGGTATCGGTGAGCGGCATCAGCTCATCCTCCTCGGCATGAATCACGTACAGCGGCACCTGCCAGGCGCCGCCGATGGCGCCCGCAGCCGGGCGACCAGCCATGACGATGGCGGCGCTGAAGCGATCGGGATGGCGCAGGGCCAGATCCCAGGTGCCTATCCCGCCCTTGGAATAGCCGGTGATCACGATGCGTGCCGCGTCAATCTGATAGCGCTCGGCAATCTCGTCGAGCAGACGCAGCACACGATGCTCACAGGCCGGGTCGGCCCAGCGCGATTCGGGGCAATCGGGCGCGATCATGATGGCGTCCAGCTGACGCAGTGCCGGCTCGACCACCCCCTCGAGCAGGGCGCGTCCGTAGAACGGCGAAACCGGCCCGCCGAAGTGCAGCGAGAGCACCAGCGGGTAGACGCGTTCAGGAATGAAGTCCGCGGGCAGCGAGAGGGTGTAGGGATCGCCATCGGCCATCCGCGCTGCCTGCAGGCGACCAGCCTCCTGGGCCTTGGATGTCATCACCATACCTCCCCAGAACAAGACGCACAGCGACAGCAGCAGACCTCGCCTTCCCAGACCTGATGGGAATGCACCGCGCATCGGTCGCTCCCACGCTTCGCCATCGCCTGTCCGGTCACGCATGCCACTGCCGTCCGCGCTCTGATGAATGCCTGCACCAGCGGCGCAGCATAGTCCTTCGCGACTTGATGGCCAACGCAGCTTCGGGGGTCATTCGAGCCGATAAGGGCCCATACGGGCCATATCTGGGCCGAGAGGGGCCGACTCTCTCGGTACACGGCAAGCGAAGAGGTTCCCACGCGAGACGGGACGAATCCGGTGCCGAATCGGCACCGCATCCCCACGACCTGCTGACCCGGCGCACTTCCAGGCAACGCGGGACGGGTGTAGCTTATGACACGTCCCCGCCCACCGTGTCGGTAGTCAGCCATGTCCACGCAGATCAGCGAACTTCCCCGCAGCCGCTTCGACCAGGACGGATTCCTGGTGGTCAGGGGGCTTGCCGTCCCCGAGGTCTGCACGACCATGCGTGAGGCCGTGCTGGATGCGCTGTCGCCGCTGCAGGGACCGGCCGAGTTCGAGGCCGACGTCGGATATCCGGGCTCGCCGCCGAGCCGTGCCGCAGAGGGTGGCAACACGCCGCGTCGATTGCTCTATGCCTATGCCCGACACCCGGTGTTCCGTCAGTGGGCACGCAGCGCCGCGGTGAAGTCGGTACTCGAAACCCTCATGGCCGAGCCGGATCGTGATCCGACCGTGATGGTGTCGCAGTGCCACCACAACTGTGTGATGACCAAGCATCCCGGTTTCAGCAGCGAGACCTCCTGGCACCAGGACATTCGTTACTGGTCCTTCGACCGACCGGAGCTGGTGTCTGTGTGGCTGGCGCTGGGCCACGAGCACGCGCGCAACGGCGTGCTCAGCATCATTCCCGGCAGCCATCGCCTGAGCCTGGACCGTGGTCGACTGGACCACGTGCTGTTCCTGCGCACCGACCTCGAGGAGAATCAGGCCCTGATGCGCAAGGCGGTGACCTTGGAGCTGAACGCCGGTGACGTCCTGTTCTTCCACAGCCGGGTGTTCCACGAAGCCGGTCAGAATCTGACTGACGAGGTGAAGTTGTCCTGCGTGTTCACCTATCATCTGCAGGACAACAACCCGATTCCCGGCACTCGCTCGGCGCTGTACCCGTCGGTCCCCCTGTAAGTTCACAAGCAGGTTCACAAGCAGGTACACACGTAGGCCGCACGCCGGTAGGCCGACCCGATGATCGTTGCCGGGATGACCACAGGTAGGACTGCAAGACATGAATGGGCCGTGCCAGGTCGCGATGATGCCGAATGTCCGGGCCACAGGAGCGAGCACGGATGAGTGAAGAGCGAAGCAGTGCCGGGAACACGCTGTCGGAGAGCTTTCTCGCCCCGCGTATGAGCCGGTTCAAACCCTCGCCCAGCCAGATTGCATCGGCCCGGGTGCGGGATTTGATCGCCGAAGGGCGGGACATCATCAAGCTCACCGCTGGCGAGCCGGACTTCCCCGCGCCCGCCGAGGCGCAGGCCGCCGTTGTCGCGCTGATGCGCGACAACGGCGTCGTCTATACGCCGATCAACGGGACCCTGGAGCTGCGCAAGGCCATCCAGCACAAGTTCAGGCGCGACAACGATCTGGATTACGCGCTGGACGAGATCGCGGTCGGCTCCGGGACCAAGCAGGTCATCTTCAACGCGCTGATGGCGACCGTGCACGGCGGCGACGAGGTCATCGTGCTGGCCCCCTATTGGGCCTCGTATCCCGACATGGTCAAGCTCGCCGGCGGCACGCCGGTGATCATCGACTGCCCGGCCGAGCATGGCTTCAAGGTCACACCACAGGCGTTGGATGCCGCGATCACCGCGCGTACCAAGTGGGTGATGTTCAATTCACCCAACAATCCGACCGGTGCGCTGTACTCACGTGCCGAGCTCGCCGCCTTGTGCGAGGTGCTGCTCGCCCATCCGCATGTGCACGTGCTGGCCGACGACGTCTACGAGCATCTGCGTTTCGACGGACGCGACTATGCGACCTTCGCCCAGGTCGAGCCACGGCTCAAATCGCGCACCCTGACCTGCAACGGCGTATCCAAGGGCTACTCCATGACCGGATTTCGCTGCGGCTTCGCCGGCGGTCCGAAGGCGCTGATCAGCAACGTCTCGAAGATGCAGTCGCAGAGCACGGCTGGTGCCAACGCGCTCGGCATGGCCGCCGCGGCCGCGGTGCTCACCCTGCCGCTGGACGAGGTGCGCGCACGTACCACGAATCTGCAGCGGCGCCGCGATATGCTGTTCGATGCGCTGAGCCAGGTCGAGCTGCTGACCTGCGCGCGCCCCGAGGGCGCCATGTATCTGTACATGTCATGCGCCGGCGCGATCGGCAAGCGAGGTCCCGACGGCCGCGTGATCGACAACGATACGGATTTCGTGATGTATCTGCTCGATACGGTCGGGGTGGCGGTGGTGCAGGGTGAGGCCTACGGCCTGTCACCCTACTTCCGCGCAAGTTTCGTCGCACCCGAGACGGACCTGCTGCGAGGTGCCGAGCTGATAAGACAAGCCTGCGCAGCGCTTGAATGAGGTCTACGGACGCCCCGGCGTGAAGGCGGACGCGGTCAAGCCATACGCGTCGCTCACAGCCCGCCCAGACCCGCCGCATCGACCCAGGCAACCGCATCGGAGTAGGCCTTCGAAACCGCCTCCAGCCCCAGCCGGGCGTGGCCGACGTTGCCCCAGTCTCCCTGCTCGAAGGCGCGCGCCGTGTGCAGGATCCGACCTAGAGGTCCACAGCCGCCGAGTAACGCGTCGACCAGCTCGGAGCTGAGTGGCAGTTCCACCACCAGCTCTTCCAGGGCCTTGTCGAGCAACGCATCCAGACACGACAGCAAGCCGACGGTGAACGCAGAATCCGGGCTGACCGCGCCGTCCCGGCGTGCCAGCTCCTCACAGAAGCGACCACGTACGATGGCCAGGTTGATCAACGCCGCCGGCTTACCGTCGACCGACGACAGCACCATCAGGCTCACCCAGCGCTTGATCTGGGCCAGGCCGATGAGCACCACGGCGCGGTGGATCGAGGTGACCTTGGAGCTCAGCCCCAGCATCGCTGAGTTGATGAAGCGCATCAGACGATAGCTGAGCGCCGCATCCATGCTCACCAGCCGGGCGACATCATCGATGTCGGTGCTCGGATCCTGTAGCTGCGAGAGCAGATTCAAGGTCAGCAGGCGGTTGTTCGACAGGGTCGCGCCCGACAGCACCTTGGGTCGCGCGAAATAGAACCCCTGGAAGTAGTCGAAGCCCAGTGCCAGCAGCGACTCGAAGGCTTCGTGGGTCTCGACCTTCTCCGCCAGCAGCTGCAGACCCGGTCGTCGGTAGACGGCGATATCCGCCTCGATGGCCTCGCTGCTCCGACCGAGCACGTCGACCTTGATGATGCCGGCCAGCTCGATCAGTGGCTGCCAGTGCTCGGCGAACACGAAATCGTCGAGCGCGATGCGAAATCCGGCCTCGGCCAGCTCCTGCACCGCCTCGACCAGGCTGGTGTCGATCTGCACGTCCTCGAGGATCTCGATGACCACGCGCTCTGGCGGCAGGGCCAGGGCGTGCCGTGAGAGCAGGAAGTTGCGGGTCGCGTTGATGAACACCGGACGGTCCGAGGCGAGGCGTTCCAGACCAATGTCCATGAACGCCGCCAGCAATACGCTCGAGGTCGCGGCGTCGCCGTCGCGGACCATCGCATGGTCCGGGTTCAAGGAACGGTACAGCAGCTCGTAGGCGAACAACTCCATGTTTCGATCGAGGATCGGCTGCCGCGCCACCATGATGTCACTCAGGTGGGTGGACCGATTCACCGAAGCTGCGCTGGTCTGCATGGTTCTACCTGTTCAGGCCGTCGACGACCGCAGCAACGTGCGGCCTCGGGTGAATGCGCCATGGGCGCAGACGCCCGGCGTCACGCCACGGTCACGAGCATACCCGCCGCTTCACCACACCGCGGATGCGGTCAAAGATGCAGGCCTGCCCATAGAGATCGGCGATTGCGCATCCGGCTTTAGGCAGGCCACACGAGGGCAGTCATGCAAAGCTGCAGGCTGGTCGCACCCATCCTGCCCACGACTCGAGCATGCGAGCGCCTGATTCGCGTTCGCCCGGCGCGAAGCGAAGCCATGTCGCCCTCTACGAGACGGATCCTCCAGCTACCCCCGGCGCGAGTTGTTCGGATGGCGCAGCTCAGCGGGACAGCAACGCCTCAGGCACGTTAAACTGGTCAGCTGTCCAGGCGCGACCGGCGCAGTTCCCGAGTCAGACCGCTTCAGGAAGCAGTCGACGCAGGATCGTCCCGCGCGTCGCCTGCGCTATTGTGCGCGTGTCCACCACGGGCGATATTGCCGTGCGATGCGCGCATGCCCTGCAGCCACAGCCCAAAAAACCAATCGAGGCACAATACAACCGATGAAATTCAGCACCCGAGCACTTTCAGTCACCTTTGCAGGTCTGTTGTGCCTGGCCGGTTCGGCCAGCGCCGTGGAACTGCCCTGCAACACCGCCCGAGTCCTGGTGCCCTGGGGGCCCGGTGGCGAGACCGACATCCTCAACCGCATCATCACCGATGCCGCCAATCGCCTCGGCGCGGTCGCCACGCTGCAGGTGGTGAACATCAAGGGCCAGGGCGGCATCAAGGGCACCAAGGAAGCGGCCAAGGCCAAGCCCGATGGCTGCACGGTGTTCGCGACCTTCCAGCACGTTCTGTCCAGCAACCTGACCGGCCGCAGCGATCTCACCTATACCGACTTCGAGCCGGCGGCGCGCATGGTGCAGACCGCTTCGATCATCGGCGCCGCCGAGGGCGCGCCGTTCAACGACTACAAGAGCATGCAGGCGTACGCCAAGGCCAACCCGGGCAAGGTGCTGGCCGGCGGGACGCTCGGCTCGACCAGCCATTTCACCCTGCTGCAGGTGCAGGATGCGCTCGATATCGACATGAAGGTGGTGTCCTATGACGGCACCGCCGACCGCATCAAGGCGATGCTCTCCAATACCATCCACATCGCACAGGTCTCCGAGGCAACCGCGGCCAAGCACGTCCAGTCCGGCAAGCTCAAGGTGCTCGCGATCAATGCCGACGAGCGCTCCACGGTGCTGCCCGACCTGCCAACCGCCAGGGAGCAGGGCTTCAACCTATCGATCACCTCGGACCGGGGCTGGGTCCTGCCGAAGGGCACCTCAGCGGAGATCGTGAACTACTATGCGGACCTGCTCGAGAAGGTCGCCAACGACCCTGAGTTCATCAAGGCCATTACCAGCAAGGGCAGCAAGGTCGCCTATCTGCGCGGTGAGGCCTATCAGCAGTGGTGGAAGGACACCAACGACGACTGGACCCGCATCGCCAAGAAGCTGGGCGTGATGAAATAGGCACGACACGCGACCGCGACGCCTCGGCGTCGCGGCCGCGTGTGGCGCCCGAACGCCTACGGCCCGACCGGACACAGGTCGTCCCGCGCTTCACCCTCGGTCAACAGTCGCTCGCTTACGGAACCTCCTGTTCATGCGTTCTGCTACAGACGTGATATGCGCCCTCGTGCTGCTCGCCGTCGGCGCTCTGTTCTATTGGGAAACCTACAACATCCCCCAGTTCGACTATGCGAGCATCGGCTCCGAGGTCTGGCCGCGTGTCATCCTGGTGCCCTTCCTCGTGCTCTCGGTTGTCTACCTGGTCCAGTCGCTGCGCCGCGGCGCGTCCCGCGCCCAACCTGTCTCCGGGACCATCGGCGAGCGCCTCGCACGCTACCGCAATCCGATCGGCAGCTTCGTCATCTTCATGCTGTTCCTGCTGACCCTGGACTACCTGGGCATGCTGATAGGTGGGATCCTGTTCGTATTCGTGCTGCTGACCTATCTGGGTCATCACACCCCGCGCTGGCTGTTCGTGCACGCGCTCATCTCGATAGGCTCGGTCGGCATCGTCTGGGCTGTGTTCACCTTCGCGCTGCGTGTCTACCTGCCTCAGGGCGAACTGATTCAACTGTACTGAACCCTGCCGCCGCCCCCAGCGCTCGGCACAAGGCCTCATAGAGGTAACAGGATGCTGTTGGAGAACGTCATCGCCGCCGCCCAGGCGGTGTTCGAGCTGCACAACTTCGTGCTGTTGAGCGTCGGTGTGCTGTTCGGCATCATTGCCGGCGCCATTCCGGGCTTCACCGTGACCATGGCAGTGGTGCTCACCCTGCCCTTCACCTTCGGCATGCCGCCGATCTCCGGCCTTTCGACCATGCTCGGCGTGTACGTCGGCGGTCTCTCGGGCGGACTGATCTCGGGCATGCTGATGGGGATCCCCGGGACCCCGGCCAGCGTCGCCACCACCTTCGACGGATTTCCCGCGGTCAGGGCCGGCCGCGC
>JAGRHX010000202.1 GCA_020444775.1 Gammaproteobacteria bacterium | reverse complement strand
GGCAAGCCGCCGCTGGCGGTGATTGAAGGCCCGCTGATGGCTGGCATGGACGTGGTCGGCGATCTGTTCGGCGCCGGCAAGATGTTCCTGCCGCAGGTGGTCAAGAGCGCGCGTGTGATGAAGAAGGCGGTGGCACATCTGGAGCCATTCATGGAACACGAGCGTGGCGCCTCCGGCATGCGTTCGGCCGGCCGGGTGGTCCTCGCCACCGCCAAGGGTGACGTGCATGACATCGGCAAGAACATCGTCGGCGTGGTGCTTCGCTGCAACAACTTCGAGGTCATCGACCTAGGCGTGATGGTGCCGTCGGCGAAGATCCTGGAGGCGGTGCGTGAGCACGAGGCCGACGTGGTCGGTGTCTCGGGCTTGATCACGCCGAGTCTGGACGAGATGTGCTTCGTCGCCGCCGAGCTGACCCGTGAGGGCATGAAGGTGCCACTGCTGATCGGCGGCGCGACCACCAGTCGCGTGCACACCGCGGTCAAGATTGCCCCCAACTACGACGGCGCCACGGTCTACGTGCCGGATGCGTCCAAGGCGGTCGGGGTGGTCAGCCGACTGGTGGGTAGTGAGCGGCAGGCCTACGTGGAGCAGGTGAGCGCGGAGTACGAGTCGATCCGGGCCACCCGCAAGTCCGACCAGAGTCGTATCGAGCGGGTCAGCCTGGCGCAGGCGCGGGCCAACCGACTGCAGGTCGATTGGGCACAGCATGAGCCGACCACGCCGACCTTCACCGGTGCGCGGGTGTTCGACGACTTCAGCGTGTCGGAACTGGTGCCCTACATCGATTGGTCGCCATTCTTCCGCAGCTGGGATCTGGCCGGTAGCTATCCGCGCATCCTCGACGATGAGAAGGTCGGCAAGGCGGCGCGCAGCCTGTTCGACGACGCCCAGCGCATGCTCGACCGCATGATCCAGGGGAACTGGCTGCAGCCACGTGCGGTGGTTGCGTTCTGGCCGGCGAACAGCACCGAGGACGATGACATCGAGCTGTATGCCGACGAGGGTCGTGGCCGTGTGCTCGCCCGCCTGCATACCCTGCGCCAGCAGCTCAAGCGCGATCGTGGCCGGCCGAATCTGGCGCTTTGCGACTTCGTCGCGCCGATCGGCAGCGGTGTGGCCGACCATCTGGGTGGCTTCGTGGTCACCGCCGGGCATGGGGTGGACGCGCGTGTCGCCGAGTTCGAGGCCGAGCACGACGACTATGGCGCGATCATGCTCAAGGCGCTTGCCGACCGTCTGGCCGAGGCCTGTGCGGAACGGATGCACGAGCGGGTGCGACGCGAACTGTGGGGCTATGCGCGAGACGAGCAGCTCGACAACGTCGCCCTGATCAGGGAGGACTACGTCGGGATCCGACCGGCGCCGGGCTATCCTGCCTGTCCGGATCACACCGAGAAGGCGACGCTGTTCGAGCTGCTCGATGCCAGTGAGCAGATCGGTGTGCATCTGACCGAGAGTTTCGCCATGTTGCCGGCTGCGTCGGTCAGCGGTCTGTATTTCGCGCATCCGGACAGCCGCTACTTTGGTGTCTCCAGGATCGAGCGGGACCAGGTCGAGGACTATGCCGCGCGCAAGCGCATGCAGGTTGCCGAGGTGGAGCGCTGGCTGGCACCGGTGCTCGGTTACGAGCCGTTGAAGCCGAATCTCAAGTCGGACGCGGCTTGAGTGCGCACGCTGCTGGTTGCGGCTGGACTGTTGGGGGCCGCCGGCGTCATCGCCGGCGCTGTCTCCAGCCATGCCTTCGGTGACGACGCGGCCGCCGCTCAGGCGGCGCGACAGCTCGAGATCGCGGCGCGCTATGCGCTCTGGCACACCGCGCCACTGCTCGCCTGCGCCTGGCTGAGCAGTACGAGCGCGCTCTCCACCCGGGCGCGGCGCGCGGCGCGCGGGCTGGGCTATCTGTTCGTGCTCGGCGTGCTGCTGTTCTGTGGCAGCCTGGCCGTTGTGGCCCTCGCCGATCTGCAAGCCCTGACCCGAATCACACCGATGGGCGGCACGCTGCTGATCCTCGCCTGGCTGGGACTCGCCGGGCTCGGGATCGGCTGCCCGACCGCCAACGCTCAAGGGCCGCGGCCGCGGGACGATAGCTGATCGTCCGCGGCGCTCGCCGCGATGGTCTGCTGACCCTGGGGGTTCACCGGACCCAGCAATGGATGCCCGGTTATCGAAGGTCTGAGCGTGACCGATGACTACAACCCCTACCGTCCGCCTCGAGCGAGTCTGGTCGACCCGGCCTGGCCGGGCGGCGGCGAGCTCGCCAACCGCAGTGGGCGACTCGGCGCCTGGGCCTTCGATGCGGTGCTGATCTGGGTGGCATTGCCGTTTGCCGAGGGCAGCCCGTTGCCGGGTTGGGGCAATGTGCTACCGATCTCGGCCTGGTTGCTGCTGACCACCGTGCTGTTGGTGCGTCGTGGCCAGACGCTTGGCAAGCGCTTGTTCAGGCTTCGCATCGTCGACGCGCGAAGCCGAGCGCTGGCACCCACGCTGCGGCTTCTCATGATCCGGCAGCTTCCGCAGTACCTGCTCATCGTGCTGGTGTTCTTCCCCGAGCTGCTCGACCTGCGCGACGGCGCTTCGCTGGCGATGGTGGTGTTGTTCATCGACGTCTTGCCGGTCCTGGCCAGCGAGCGTCGCTGCATCCATGACCGGCTTGCCAGGACCTGCGTGGTCAATGTCTGAGTCGGGGCATCTCGCAACGGCAGCCACACGGGTCGGCGGGGCATCGGATCCGGCAGCCACTGCAAACGTGTCGATCGATGGCCTGCACTGGGTGGAGACCCCCGAGGGTGGCCGTCTGGCACTGCATGCCGCCGGCCCGGTGAACCGCGCGCGCGCCTTCGCCATCGACTTCGCGATCCGCGTGGGCTTGTTCCTGCTCCTGTCGACGATACTCGAATCGCTCGGTGATCTTGGCTTCGGACTGTTGCTGTTGGCGGCGTTCACGCTGGAGTGGTTGTACCCGGTGATCGGCGAGCTCTGCATGCACGGTGCGACGCCTGGCAAACGTCTGGTCGGTCTGCTGGTGGTCAACGATGACGGTACGCCGGTCTCGGCCGGCCGCAGCGTGGCTCGCAACCTGATTCGTTTCGTCGACTTCCTGCCGCTGCTCTACGCCTTCGGGCTGCTCTCCATGTTCTACGCACCGGGTTTCAAGCGACTCGGCGATCTCGCCGCGGGCACCGTGGTGGTGCAGCTACCGGTGGAGCGAGCGGCGCGTTGGTCGACGCTCGGCGGCACCGCGCACTCGCCGGAGGCGACAGCCGAAGGCACGGCCATGCGGACGGGCGCCGTCACACCGGTGCCGCTGACTCGCGAGGAGCAGCGATTGCTACTCGATTTCGCGGCCCGGGCGATGGCGCTGGGGGAACCACGTGCGTCGGAGATCGCGGCCACCTGTCCGGCCCTGACCGCGGGGGCAGCGGATCCCCTGGCGCGCTTGCTGCACATCGCCGGGCGGCTGGAGGGCGGGCGATGAGTCAGGCTCGATTCGTGCAGCGGCACGCGAGCGACTGGCGCCGGTTACGCAGCCTGCTCGATGGCAAAGCGGATGACGGTCCGCCGTCCACGGACGTTCCGGCCGCGGCGGGTGCCGAGCGCGCCCCGCCATCCCAACGGCCAACCGAACGCCCATCCCGACGCTTTCCGTCCCTCGACCGTTCGCCGCTTGCCAGCGGTGTCTCGCTGGAGCTGGCCGAGCTGCACGGGCGACTCGTGGTGCAGCTGGCCATCGCGCGCGAACGCGGTTACGCCAGCGACCTGGTCGAGGAGCTCAACGAGCTGTTGCTGCGGACGCATGCGCGTGTGCATGCGGTACCGCCCCCGGCGCCGCGCAATATGCTGCGCTGGCTGCTCGAGGTCTATCCGAGCCGGGTCCGTGCCCAGTACCCACATCTGATTGCAGCGTTGTTGCTGTTCTTCGCGCCGATGCTGCTGGTCGGTGTTGCAACGATCCACGATCCTGAGCTGGTCCACACGCTGCTCGATCCGATTGAGGTGATGGCCTACGAGCGCATGTACGACCCGGACAACACGCGGCGCTATGGTCAGGCGGCGCGTGACTCCGGCACCGACTTCCTGGCCTTCGGCTTCTATCTGCGCAACAACACCAGCATCGGTTTCCAGACCTTCGTCGGTGGCCTGCTATTGGGCCTGGGTACGGTTTTCTACCTGGTCTACAACGGTCTGCACATCGGCGCCGTGCTGGGCTATGTGACCGCCATCGGTCATGGCGAGCCGCTGTGGTCCTTCATTGCCGGTCACAGTGCCTTAGAGTTGAGCGCAATCGTGCTCAGCGGTGCCGCCGGCACCCGGCTCGGCTGGGCACTCATTGCCCCAGGTCGTCGAACCCGGCTGCGGGCCCTGCACGAAGCAGCACGCGATGGCGTGCAACTGATCTACGGCGCCAGCGCCCTGTTCGTGCTGGCCGCCTTCGTCGAAGCCTACTGGTCGTCGATGGTGCTCGTTCCGGCGTTCGCCAAGTATCTGAGCGGCATCGGTCTGTGGCTGCTGCTGATCGTGTATCTGCGTCGCGGTGGCCGCAGCGAGATGTCGCCGCGGCCGCAAGTCGATGACGGGGGGCGCCGATCATGAGCCGGGTGCCACAAGGCGTGGAGGACTGGCGGATCGCGCTTCGACCTCGCGATCGCTGGTGCGCCTTGGATCTGGGATGGCCGATGGCACGGCGCTGGGCACGACCGCTGTATCTGATCTGGATGGCCAGCAGTCTGCCGGCGCTCGCCCTTATTGCCTGGTTCTTGCACGATCAGCCCGTGTGGGCCGGCTTCAGCATCTGGTTGATCAAGCCGGTTCTGGACCGGCCGCTGCTGGTGGCGCTGAGCGAGCTGCTGCCAGGGCGTCCGGCGAACGCGCGGAACCTGCTGCGCTGGTACGGAGCAGGGCTGAGAGCGGCGCTTGAACCGAACGTGTTGTGGCATCTGAGCGTTGGCCGGATCCTCGAGCCGTCGCGTGCGCTGATCAATCCGGTGCTGCAGCTCGAGGGCTTGCGTGGCCCGGCGCTGTGGGCACGATTGCGGTTGATACGCAACGGCGAGCAGGTGGTCGCTCGCAATCTGACCCTGAGCTGTGCCCTGTTCGAGCTGATCCTGGTGCTCGGGCAGTTCATGCTGGTTCTGTTGTTCCTGCCGCTGCAAGGCGCGGACGGGCTGCTCGACGTGCTGCTGGAGGCGTTCTCGAGCGTCGGTATCGCCAGCTTGTTGATCTGCTGGCTGGCCATCTCGGTGGTGGAGCCGGTCTACGTGTGTGCAGGCTTCGCTCAGTATCTGAACAGACGCAGCACCCTCGAGGGCTGGGATCTGGAGCTCGGTCTGCGTGCGCTGCAACGCCGTTTGCAGCTGCACCACAGCGGTGCTTCGCGTTGAGCGGCCTGGACCAGGAGCCGGTCACGGTTGCCGGCGGCGGCGTCGGCGCAAGGTTGGCGCGCGGACCCTGGCAGGCCGCGGCGGACGGTCTGCGGCTACAGCCGATCGAGGGCGTCCCGACGGCTCTCGAGCAGGTCTACGCCGAGCCCGAACTACAGACCACGCGACTCGAAACCGTCTGGTTCAGATGGTCCGAGAGGCAGCCGGTGCGCGAGGTCGAGCATGCCCGGATCCGGACATCGGGATCGCCGTCAGGTGTGTCCGAGCTGGTCGAGCTTGCGTTGTGGATTGGCTTCGGCCTGGTCGTGGTCTATCTGGTCTATCGGCTGCGTCATCGCCTGCGCCTGCCATCGATGTCGCGTCGAGCCACATCGCCACAGCCGCCGAAGGCCCTTGTCGGTCACGATATCCGTCCACAGAGCCTGCCTTCGGATCCGCTGCACGAGGTGCTGGGTCTGCTCGACCGGGGTGATCTGCGTCTGGCCTTGAGCCTGCTCTACAGGTGCACCTTGAGTGAGCTCGTCTACGTCGACGGTGTGGCGATTCCGTTGTCGGCCACCGAGCAGGAGATCGTGCATGCCACGACCGGTCGGATCCCCGAGTCCCGACATGCCTTGTTGCGACGTGTGACCACTGCCTGGCAGGCGATTGCCTACGCGCACCGCTCCCCACCACCAACGCATCTACGGCGACTTGCCGAGCACTGGGCTGAGGTGTTCCAGGCGGCCGGCCCTGGCACGGCGAGATCGCGATCGTGAACGGCTGGCTTCCCAGGGCTGCCTGGGCGCTGCTGGTGTTGGCGGTGCTCGGCTATCTGGCCTGGCACTTCGATCCACACCAGCGCTCGGTTCGGGTCGGGTACAGCGGCGAGGCCGGGCACGATGGACTGTACGCGGCACGCAAGCTGTTGTTGCAGCTGGGCGTGGATGCAGGGACGCCGACCCTGGACGACTGGCTGCTGGCCCTGGATTCGCCGCGAGAGGTGGTGCTTCTGGGGTCTGGCTTCGCGTTGCGGCGTGAGACCCGGGTGCGTCGTGTGCTGGCATGGGTGGCGCAAGGCGGCCATCTGTTGCTCCAGCCGCAGCATGTCGTCGGACCGAATCTGAATCAGCGCGACGCGTTGGATCTTGCCGAGCAGTTCGGCGTGCGTCTGGTCGATTCGCGTGACAGCCCCTTGCGGGTGGCCGATGAGCTGGTCGATGCCGAGCGAAGCGGGTCCTGGGATGACGATGAGCTTGCGAGTCAGGAGCTGTCGTACGTCGAGCTGGTCGGCACCCGCGACATTCTCGCGATCGAGATTTCCCGAGCCGATCGGCTGTCTCTGCACGGAGCCGACGTTGTCGGCACCGAGACCGGGGCCCAGGTCATTGCACGCGATCTGCTCGGTGCGGTGGCGGTCCGCGTCGCTCATGGAGCCGGACGGATCACCTTCCTGCTCTCGACCGGGCCGTTTCACAATCCACGCCTGCAGCGACTCGATCACGCGCAATTCCTGTATCGACTCGTGACCGATGGCTACGCGGGCGGGTCGGTGCTGATGGTGGATCGTAACGAGACGGTGGCCTGGCTGCCGGTCTTGATCTGGCATCGAGCCCCGCAGGTCGTGCTGTGCGCGGCGCTGTTGATCGTGATCGGGATCTGGTCGCGGTTGCGGCGGCTGGGGCCAGCCCTGGCGCCGCCACCCGCCGAGGCTCGTGGTCTTACCGACCAGCTTCGGGCGCTGGGTCGTCTGGTCTGGCGCAGCGGTGACGAAGCGTTCTTGCTGGCGGGCATGCAGCGCGGCCTCGTTCAGCGTATCGAGCGACGGGTGCCGGGATGGGGGCGACTCAGCGAGCCCGAGGCGACCGCCGCCGTCGCCAGGTTGTGTGATATGGAACCGGGCGTGGTACGCACCGCGCTGGCAGATATCGATGATATCGATGTGCACGAGGACCGGCGGGCGGCTCCGCGCACGGCGCGCGAACGACGCAGACAGGCCCTTGTCATCCGGGTCCGGGCGCTGGAGATGATCAGGAGACGAGTGTGAGCAAACAAGACGAGCTCGGCGCCTTGCCCGAAGCCAGACCGGAAGCCATCGCCGTGGCAGCGAGTCAGATGCAACGGCTGCGTGAAGCGGTGTCGAGGGTAGTTGTCGGTCAGGAAGCGGTGATCGAACAGGTGCTCATCGCGCTGCTCGCCGCTGGACACGTGCTCATCGAGGGCGTGCCGGGGCTGGGCAA
>JAGRHX010000201.1 GCA_020444775.1 Gammaproteobacteria bacterium | reverse complement strand
CTGCTGGATCCGGTCTATTCCGGCAAGGCGATGGCCGGGCTCATCGGTCTTTCCCGCTCAGGTTTCTTCGAGCCGGACCAGAACGTGGTGTTCCTGCATACCGGCGGCAGCGTCGCAGTGTTCGGCTACACGCATCTGTTCGCCCGTCAGGGCGCGCCAACGAGTGCCTGAGGGCTCGCCGCCGCGCGACGGGTTGTCTTTCAGTCGGCCGTGCGCGCGGTCTGCTTGCCGTCGCGGATGTGATCGTACTGGCGGGTGAACCAGTCCATGTATTGCATAAACGTCATGGGCTCGTAGCGCGGCGGATCCTCGGCGGACTGGCAGCTCGGCAGACAGGCCATCGGATAATCGATGTTGGCATCGAAGAAGAAGGGGATGGCGTAACGATCGCGGCCGGGCGTGCGGTTCACCACCCGATGTGGTGTGGAGAGGAAACGATCGTTGGTCCAGCGTCTGAGCATGTCGCCGGAGTTGACGACGAATGCGCCGTCGATCACCGGCGCGTCCAGCCAGCGTCCATCGGGCAGGCGTATCGCCAGTCCCGGCAGCTCCGACTGCGCGAGCATGGTCAGAAAGCTCGAATCGGTGTGCGGCGCGACGCCGTACTGGTCGGCGCTGCCGGTCTCCGCCGGCGGGTAGTGGGACATGCGCAAGGTGTATTGCGGCTCGACGAAGGCCTGCTCGAAGAAGCTCGCCGGCAGATCGAACGCCCGTGCATACATCGGCAGCAGCCGGATGCACAGCGCCTCCATCGCATCGCAGTATCGAACCACGCTGTGTCTGAAGCCGTGCAATGCCGGCAGGCGCTGCTCGTCCGGCCACTGATTGAGGCCACGGAAACGCTTGTCGGCCAGCACGTCGGGATGGTCCGGCGCCAGATCGCGCTTGACGAAGAAGGCCTCGACCAGATTCGGGCGGGTCGCCTTCTCGACCTTCGAGCTGCGGCTGACATAGCCATTCACCGGCATGTAGCCGATGTTGTGATGATTGGCCTTGAGCGCCAGCTTGTCCTCGAGCGGCTGCGCATGGAAGCGTCTGCAGGCGTCGAAGACCTCGTCAATCAACGACTGCGGCACATCGTGTCCGACCAGACAATAGAAGCCGACCCGCTCGAGCGCGTCGCGCAGCGCGCCGGCCGCCGCTTCCAAGGCCGCTTCGTCGCCAGCCAGCCAGCGGCTCACGTCGATGACCGGTATCTGCTCGATACGAGCGGGTTCTTCCTCGGTGCCGGGGCGCCAGGCGCTGCTGCTCATGAGCTGTGTCTCCTTCGCGGTCTCCTCGGCGGTCGTCGCGCGGGACGCCATCGATCAGGCAGCCAGCGGCTCGCCCTCGATGGTGATGCGATGCATGAGGCGACGCGCGCCGGGGTAGTCGTTGAGGGCGTAGTGCCAGGTTATGCGGTTGTCCCAGAAGGCGATTGACCCGGGTGCCCACTGGAAGCGATAGGTGTATTCGGGCCGGGCACCGTGTGCGTAGAGCATGTCCAGCAGCGGCTTGCTCTCCTCGACCGTCCAGCCGTCGAAGCGCACGGTGAAGCCACGGTTCACATAGAGGGCCTGTCGGCCGCTCAGCGGGTGGCGGACGACGACCGGATGCACGGCGTCCTGGGTGGCCTCGTCGCTGTTACCCAGACGGCCGGCCAGATCCTTGCCCTCTTGCAGGTAGCGCGCGTTACGCCCGAATACGTGGCGGCTGGAATGCACGGCGCGCAGCCCCTGCAGGGTCTTCTTCAGTCCCTCGGAGAGGCCGTCATAGGCGGCGTACATGTTCGAGAACAAGGTATCGCCACCGTGCGGCGGGGTCTCCCGCGCAAGCAGCACCGAGCCTAGCGCCGGCACCTGGTCATAGGAATGATCGGTATGCCAGTTGCCGCCGATGTTCGCCGTCTGATGCGGCTCCTTGAGCACCTGAGCGATGCTGGGATGGCCTTCGACGTGGGCGAAGAACCGATTCACGTTGATGGCGCCGAAGCGCTGCGCGAACTCGATGTGTTGCTCGGGCGACAGCGCCTGATCGCGGAAGAACAGCACGCCGTGCTCACCGAGCGCGGCGCGCATGCGGGTCGCGGCGATCTCGGACAGGCCGAGGGACAGGTCCACACCGCGGACGAAGGCGCCGACGCCACCGCCGCTCGGTTCGATCTCGAACGCTTCATTGCGCAGGTCGTTGCGCATATTCTCGGCCTCCCACGGCAGGCGCCGGACGGCGCAGGGTATGGATGTCTGTGTCTGGAATATAGCAGCATGACGACCGGCCCATAAAGGCGGCCGCGAAGCCTGCACGCGGCGCGAGGCCTGCCAGCGCGGTGCGAGACACGGCTCCCCATCGAAACCAACCCAGATCAAACGAACCCGGAGCGCGCAAGGTATGACCGAGACGACCCCGACCACCGACAGCATCGTGACCCGCAGCATGGACGGTATCCAGGTGATCGAGATCGCGAGGCCGCAGGCGCGTAATGCGCTGGATCGGGCCAGCGCACGCGCGCTGCACGACGCGCTACGGGCCTTCGAGTCGGATGACTCGGTGTCGGTCGGGGTGTTGCACGGTCGCGACGGCAACTTCTGCGCGGGTGCGGATCTGAAGGAGCTGGCAAGCGGCGAGCTCTACGATGCCTGGGCGGGCAGCAGCGCGGGTATGCTCGGCGCGCCGCTCTCCAAACCGCTCATCGCGGCGGTGGAGGGGCATGCGGTGGCCGGGGGGCTTGGCGTGGCCTTGTACTGCGATATACGCATAGCCTCGAAGTCGGCGGTCTTCGGTGTGTTCTGCCGGCGCTTCGGTGTGC
>JAGRHX010000200.1 GCA_020444775.1 Gammaproteobacteria bacterium | reverse complement strand
AGCCGGCATCGGCTGGGTGCCCTGGCTGTTGACGGCGATGGACGAGGCCTATCTGAAGCACCACATGTGGGTCCGACCCAAGCTACAGGGCATGCCCAGCGACTACTACCGTGCTCACGGTTTCGCCACCTTCCAGGAGGACCCTGCGGGTCTGGAGCTGGCGCGCAGCCATAACCTGGTCGACAACTTCATGTGGGCCAACGACTACCCCCACCACGAGGGCACCTGGCCACATTCGGCGCAGGCCATCGAGCGGACCATGGGCATGCTCAATGACGAGGAACGGGCAAAGATCCTCGGTCTGAACGCCGCGCGTCTGTTCGGCTTCGAGATCCCCGAGCAGTATCGAGGTCGGTTCGGCGCCTGAGACCACGCATGATCCGTCCGCGGCGCGGCTGTCATCCGCCGCGGTTCGGATCGACGTGCTGCCCCGGATCGGGCCGTTTCAAGCCGGCAGCGGCGTCATCCGGAAGCGGTGCTGACGCAGGTGCAGCGTCATGATCAGGGTGAAGTTCATGACGTTGAAACCGAAGCCGACCAGGAAGGCGTAGCGGTACGAGCCGCTGGCGTCGAAGATGGCGCCCCCCATCCAGCCGCCGAGGGCCATACCCATCGAGGCGAACAGATACTGACTGGCGATTCGCCAGCCGGCCTGGTTGGTCGGAAACAGCATACGGATCAGCAGCGGATAGCACGGCATGATCCCGGCGAAGCCCAGGCCGAACATCAGCGCGGCCACGTACAGCCCCAGCTCGCTCTGCACCACCGCAAAGACCAGCAGCATCACCGCCTGACAGGCGGATCCGAACAGCAAGGTGCGCGTGCCGCCGATGCGATCCGCCAGCATCCCATAGCCGATCCGGCTGATGAAGGCCGCCGCGAACAGCACCGAGAGCATCTTCGAGGCCTGCAGCGGATGGAAACCGAGGTCGGTCGCATAGCTGATGAGATGGACGATGGGCATGGCCATGCCGGTGCAACAGCCGACCACCGCGAACCACAAGATCCCCTGCACCGCGGCCGGTGACCAACCCAGCACCCGGCCGTCGAAGGATTGCACCTCCCAGGCGCTGCCGGCCGGTGCGATGGGCGGACGGGGTCGCAGCAGCAGCGCCAGCGGCACCATGGTCATGATGCAGAACAGGCCGTAGTAGCCGTAGGTCCCACGCCAGCCCACCGTGTCGATGAGATAGCCGATGATCGGCGGCCACAGCGCGCCCGACAGTCCCTGCCCGGAGGCGATGATGGCGATGGCCAGACCACGGCGTCGGTCGAACCAACGGGTCGCGTTCGCGACCAGCGGCGCGATCATCGCTGCCTTGCCAAGCAGGCCGATGAGCAGACCGTTGGCCACGTACAGGCTCCACTGTCCATCGCTGCGGCTGGCAATCAGCGCGCCCAACCCGAGCATCACCGAGCCGAACATCACCGGCTGCATCACGCCACGCCGATCCAGCCACATGCCCATGCCGATCCCACCTACGCCGGCGCCGACCATCAACAGCGAGTAGGCCATCGAGGGCACCGCGCGTGGCCAGTCGAATTCCAGGGCGATGGGTTTGAGGGCGACGAACAGGATGTTCGGCGCGGCCAGGGCAATGCTGTTGATGATCAACGAGACGATGACGATCACCCAGCCGTAGGGGACCTCTACACTACCGGGGCGTTGGTTCATGGTGCTGTGAGCGCAAGAGCAGGCAGGATTCCAGCCGCTATTTATAGCACGCCGTCACCCGCGTCGGTTTGATCCGGGAGCACGATCCGGCGGGCATGTAGCCATCACCACACCCGCAGTCTCGAGCCAGCGGCAACGTCACCCTTTGGGCCGGCCGCACGCTAGACTTGCGGGCCATCCTAGTGAGGGAGCCCAGATGCCCAACACCCGCCCACCCATCGATCACATCGATCTCACCCGGCGCCGCTACGACGCGCTCGGCTATCCCAGCTATGCCTGGGTCCACAATCCCACGCCGCCAGCGTGGCAGCCGCTGCCCGCCCCCCTGGCGCGCTGCAGGCTCGCGCTGATCGGCTCTGGCGGCATCTACGCGCGCGGCCAGCGTGCCTTTCACTACAAGGACGACACCAGCTTTCGTCTGATCCGCAGCGACACCGCAATCGAGGACCTTCGCGCCACGCATTTCGCCTACGACCTGACCGATGCGCGGCGTGATCCGAACGTGGTGTTCCCACTTGGCACCCTGCGCGAGCTGGTACGGCGCAAGGCGCTGGGCGCACTGACCGAGCATGCGTTCGCATTCATGGGCGGCATCTACTCGGCCCGCAAGGTGCGCGACTGGCTGGCGCCGGCGCTTGCCGAGCATCTGCGTCGCGAGCGAGCCGATGCCGCGCTGTTGGTGCCGGTCTGACCGGTCTGCCATCAGTCCGTGGGACTGATCGCACGTCATCTCGAATCGCTGGGTATCCCCACCTTGTGCATGAGCAGCGCCCTTTCGATCACGCAATCGGTGAATCCGCCGCGCGCGGTGTTCGTGGATTTCCCGCTCGGGCACACGGCCGGCCGGCCGGCCGACCCGGTCGGCCAGCTCGCATTGATGCGCGAAACGCTCGCTTCCTTCGAGTCGCTCGGCACGCCGGGCCAGGTACACGACCTCAACCTGTGCTGGGCCGAGGACGACGCCTGGAAGGAGGCGCTGAGCTCAGCGACCGACGACGCCGGGGACAGCCGCGTCGAGCGGCATCCCACACCCCAGTACCAGAGCGCCGAGGACGAGCGTCTGGCGCTGGCCGCGGGCGCATGCAGCACCTGCATCGAGGTCGAACCGACCGCTTGAACCCGACCCACGTGCCGCGTACGCGCCGGCACGGATGGTTTCGAATCGATTTGTTGATCTTGAACGGAGACCGACCATGCTCGAAGACTGGGAGGGCACGCGGGCGATGCGCATCGCCGGCAATGCCATAGGCAAGGCGCTCGGCTTTCATCTCGAGGACATCCAGTTCGGCAGCTGCCGGCTGCGCATGTCGCTCAGCGACACGGTGATGAACATCGTCGGACGTGCCCACGGCGGCGCGATCGCCGCGCTCATCGACAACGCCGCGACGATCGCCGCCTGGGCGGAGAAGGGCCTGCCCGAGGATGCCTGGGGCACGACCATGAGCTTGACCGTCAACTACCTGGCACCCGGCAACGCGGGGGACCTGACGGCGATCGCGACCTCCACCCGACGCGGCGGCGGCGTGATCTTCTTGCACGTGAAGGTCATCGACACCGAGGACACACCGATCGCCGAGGCCGTGGTCACCTACAAGCTCAGCCGCGGCAGGCGCGGCTGAGCCGCGCTGCTCAGAGGCTGTGAAACACGCCCATGGCCTCTCAGTGCCGCGCCAGGATCAGGTCCGCGGCCTTCTCGGCGATCATGATGGTCGGCGCGTTGGTGTTGCCAGAGACCACGTTCGGCATCACCGAGGCGTCGACCACGTACAGATGCTCCATACCATGCACCTTCAGGTTCGGGTCGACCACGGCCATCGGATCCACACCCATCTTGCAGGTGCCGGCCGGGTGCCAGTTGGCCGCGCCCTCACGGCGCGCGTACTCGAGAAAATCATCGTCGCTGCGCGCATCGGGTCCGGGCGTGAGCTCGAACTCGCAATAGGGCTGCATGGCCGGCGCCTGCATCATCCGTCGCGCCAGATGCATACCCGCGACAATGGTGTTGCGATCGTTCTCGGTGGCGAGCAGGTTGTGCCAGATGCCAGCCTGGCGGCGCGGATCGCTGGACTTGATGTGCACGTGACCGCGACTCTCCATGCGCAACATGGTCACGGCAATGGTCACACCGGGCTCGCGGTCCAGCCGACGATCCTCGATGGATCGGTAGGTACCCGGAAAGATCTGGAACTGGATGTCCGGTGAGGCCAGCTCGGCTCGCGTACGCACGAACGCGCCGATCGGCAGCGTCGGCATGCTCAATACACCCTTGCGACGCAACACGAAGCTCAGCCCTTCCCACAGACCGCGCAGACCACGCACCCGGTCGTTCAAGGTGCGTGCATTCTTCACCCGCCAGCGCATGCGCGACGCGAAGTGGTCCTGCAGATTCTCACCCACCCCGGGCAAGGCATGCACGACCTCGATACCCAATGACCTGAGCCGCTCCGGCTGACCGACACCCGAGAGCTCGAGCAGCTGTGGTGACGCATACGCGCCACC
>JAGRHX010000199.1 GCA_020444775.1 Gammaproteobacteria bacterium | reverse complement strand
CGCTCAACTACAGGCCGGCGCTCGAGGTCTACAAGGATGCCATTCAAGCCCATTGCGGCGAGGCGCTACGGGCTCGGCCGTTCTTCGAGATGGCCAAGGGGTTTCCGTTCGGAATCGAGACGCTGGATGCCGAGATGCTGGTTCGGGACCCGGTGGTGGCGAGCGAGAACGGCATGACCTGTGTTGGGGAAGTCCCCGAGAATGCCATCGTCTACGTGCTGCAAGGCGTGCTGGACGAGCTGCTAGCTGCCGCGCGAGACGCCACTGCATCGTGCGGACCGGACGGCGCGTCCGACCTGCTGCTGTTCGATTGCATCAGCCGGCGCCTGTACATGAATGATGGCTTCGAGCGCGAGATGGCCTCAATCAACGCGGGTCTGACCGAGGGCACGAACCTGGTCGGCGCGCTTTCGCTGGGTGAGATCGCGAACTCCAGCTCCGGGAGCATCCAGTTTCACAACAAGGCGGTCGTGGTCGGGGCGGCGGGCCGGGCGCCGTCGGCAACCGTGACGCGGCAGCTGCAGGTGTGAGCGTGTCCGACAATCAGATACGAACACTGGGAATCGTCGCCGTCCAGCACGAGCTGGCGATGGCCATCGGCCTGGACCTGAATCTGGAGCGCATGTTGCAGATCTTCATGCGCACCTGCGTGCGCCGATTGGGGCTGCGCAGCATCCAGATCCTGTTCGATCGGTCCGGTGACGATCCGACCATCGTCGACGGCGTGATCAGCATCGACGAGCGTATCCGTCGCATCAGCCTGCCGAGGATGGACCGCAAGGCGCCGTCGCTCGCGCTGATGAAGTCGTTGGCCTATCAGGTCGAGGCCAGTGCCGTGATCCACCAGACCGTGGGGGATCGCCACTACACCGCCTACCGGATGCCGAAGGTGGGTTGCGCGATCGTCGAACGGGTCAACAACGTGCTCGATGGAAACGTCGCGCGTTCGTTGATACCGGTGTTCGAGCGTCTGGCCTTGAGTTGTCTCGCCTGCATCGAGCATCAACGCGCTCTCAACGAGGTGGCGGCGCGTAAGCAGGCGGAGGCGATGGTCGTCCATCAGTCCAGCTATGATTCGCTGACCGACCTGCCCAACCGGCTCACCTTGTATCGCTGGCTGCGAAAGTCACTGGCCGCCGCGATCCGTCACGAGCGTTATGGCGCGGTTTTCTTCATCGACCTGGACCGGTTCAAGTACGTCAACGATTCCTTCGGTCATGGCATCGGTGATTCCCTGTTGGTCGCCTTCTCGCAGCGACTGCAGGACATCGCGCGCGCCGAGGACACCCTGGCGCGGGTCGGTGGTGACGAGTTCATCCTGGTGGTGAACGATCTGGGTCACGACGCGACCGTCGCCGAGTCGTCGGCTCGCGTGATCGCCGAGCGCATCAGCGAGATCGGCAAGACGCCGACCAACGTCGATGGACTGAGCATCCACGTCTCGACCAGCGTCGGGATCACCTTGTTTCCCCGCCTGGAGGAGACGGGCGATCTGGACACGCAGTGCGAGGCCTTGATACGCCACGCCGACACGGCGATGTATCACGCCAAGGAGGCCGGCCGGGATCGCTATGTGTTCTTCTCCATGGACATGCTCAATGCGCTCAACCGCCGTCTGCAGATAGAGCGGGAGCTGCGTCAGGCGCTGTCACGCGAGGAGTTCATGCTGCTCTATCAGCCGCTGGTCTCGCTGCACGGTGACATCGTCGGCGCCGAGGCGCTGCTACGCTGGAACAACAGGACCTTGGGCTTCGTCTCGCCTGCCGAGTTCATTCCGGTCGCGGAGGAGGCCGGATTGATCGTCGGCATCGGGATGTGGGTCATTCAGCGCGCCTGTGCCGTGGTCAAACGTGTGTATGCTCCGTCCGGCGCCAGCACCTTCCGCTATCTGAGCGTGAACGTCAGCCCGCGCCAGGTCTGGCAGACCAACTTCGTCGAGCAGGTCGCCGAGTGCGTGCGTCATGCCGGGATCTCGCCCAGTGCCTTGCGGCTCGAGATCACCGAGAGCGCGGCACTGGACAACATCGATGACACGATCAGGAAGATCCAGCGACTGAACAAGGTTGGTATCGGTTTCGCGCTGGATGATTTCGGTACCGGGTACTCCTCGCTGTCCCATCTGCACCGTCTGCCGGTGAGCGCGCTGAAGATAGACCGTTCGTTCGTCACCGGCATCTCGCGTCATCCAGAGAATCAGGTCATCGCCGATGCGACCATCGCCATGGCCACCCACCTGCAGCTCGAGTGCATCGTCGAGGGCGTGGAAACCCAGGACGATGTCGACTACTTCAAGGACCGGCCGATTCACGCCATGCAGGGCTACTTCTTCGCAAAACCGATGAGCGAAGAGGCATTCTTCGAACTGCTCGCTCGAGGTCGCGCGCTCAGTCAACCCCGATTGCAGGCTTGATCCCCACCTGAGCGTGGTTGCGCATGGTGTGCGGCCGTGGGTACGAGCTCAAAAGCGTGCGGCGACGCCGCCGAACACCGCCTTGTTGCGCATGTAGGCGTGGCCGAGCATCTGTTCGTAGTTGGCGAACAGCTGCAGACCGCCGTTGGTCTGGATCGTGAGGCCGCCACCGACGAAGCCATAGTGACGATCGGGTGAGTCGGTCAGGAACACCACCCGCCGGTCGGGCGCAACCTGCAGCGCCGCCTTGATGGTGCGGGCGTCGTTCTCGAACTCGTGCGCGTAGCGTGCCTCGATACGCGGCGTGACGCTGCCCCATTCGAACCAGGTGGTATGGCCCAGGCCAAGACCGAGGCTGCCGATCAAGGATCGCTGGCGCTGGCGTTCGAAGTCCACTTCCAACGCGGTCGTGCCATTCTCGCGATGCGCGTCGACGCGGGTACGCGTGTAATCCAGGTTGCCGGCCAGCGTGATGTTCCAGTCGCCCAGGAACAGATCGTAGGCGGCGCCCACACCACCCAGTACCCGATCGCTGTCGTATTGGGTCCTTACGATACCACTGAGATTGCCCAGGCTGACCGGTCGGTCGGTCTCGTTCTCGGCATGCGAGCGGCCCAGGTAGACGTTCAGCGTCACCCCGTCGAGCGGCGAGACCGAGCCGTATAGCATCAGCGACGTCGCAAGACTGTCGAGGCGGCCGTTACCGCCCTCGAAGCGTGTCCGGTTCTCCTCGCGCGAGACGGCGATGCCGAGCAGGAAGGGCACGCCGGTGTCGAAGCCATAGTCGGCGCCGAGCACGAAGGAGCTGGCGGTATCGTCGAAGCCGTTCTCGAGCCGGGTGGGGTTCCGGTCGGTATCCGATACCTGACCGGTGAAGAACACGCCCATGTCACCGATGGTCAGCGACTCACCGGCGCTACCACCGCTGCGGCCATCCGCGCTCCGCCGTTCGTTGCTGTCGTCCTCACGCTCCTGCAAGCGTTTGCGAACCTCGTCACCGAGCTTGCCGGTGCCGCTGGTGCCACGACCGATGGTGCCCAGATTGATGTTCGAGGCAAACCTGGACGAGTCGCCTGGACTGGCAGCGAGCTCGCCCGGGAACGCGTTCGAACACAGGTTGAAGATTCGAAGCGCCCGGTCCGGATCGGTCTGGAACAACGCTACGGTGTCGATCTTGTTCGAACCGAAGCAGGCGTCGATGAGCGTCTCTTCGAGCGCGTCGTCGGGAGCGAAGTCGGTGCCAACCTGGGCGTGCGCGCCGCCGAGCGTCAGCCCGACGCAGGCGAGTGCCGTCAACAAGCGCCGCGTACGGTGCACGCGAAGCGTGCCCGCGGCGGATCGAGGCTTGCCGAATCCCATCGTCATGCTCATCATGAATTGCCTGCGGTTCTACTCATAAATGCCTTGAGTTTATCCGCATAGGCATATGATTTCACGAATTTCCGGCTGGGCCGGGCCACCCGGCGAGGCGGGCCGGCGCGGACCGGCCGGAAGCGGAGGGGGAGTTTCATGATCGACGTCCACTACTGGCCGACACCGAACGGCTGGAAGGTCACCATCATGCTCGAGGAATGCGAGCTGGCCTACAAGCTGATCCCGGTGGATATCGGCGCCGGCGATCAGTTCAAGCCGGAATTCCTGCGTCTGAGCCCGAACAACCGCATGCCGGCGATCGTCGACCATGAACCGATCGGTGGCGGCGAGCCGCTCGCGTTGTTCGAGTCCGGCGCGATCCTCGAGTACCTGGCCGACAAGACCGGGCGCTTGCTCCCGGCCGCCGGGGCGGCCCGCTACAAGGTGCTGCAGTGGGTGCACTGGCAGATGGCCAATCTCGGGCCGATGATGGGCAACGCCAATCACTTCAAGAACTATGCGAAGAACCTGGTCGAAGACCACGCGCAGCTCGAGTACGGTGCCCGGCGCTTTCTCGGTGAGGTCGACCGGCTGTGCGGCGTGA
>JAGRHX010000198.1 GCA_020444775.1 Gammaproteobacteria bacterium | reverse complement strand
CCGGGGTGATCTATCCGCCGCAGGTCGCGATCGTCGGCGTCGGCACGCCGGTCCTGCGCCCCTGGGTCGTCGACGGAGAGCTGACGATCCGGACGCTCGCTGTCCTCACCCTCGCCGCCGATCACCGGGTGAGCGACGGCCACCGCGGCGCCCTCTTCCTCGCCGCCGTCGACCGCCTCCTTCAGGAGCCCGAGGCCCTATGAGCACGCAAGACGCCACCGCCATCGAGAAGGTCGTCATCGACACCCTCGTCGAGATCGCCCCCGACATCGACCCCGCCGAGCTCGAGCCCGGCGTCGATCTCCGCCAAGATCTCGACATCGACTCGATGGACTTCCTCAACTTCGTTATCGCGTTGCACGAGCAGACACGAGTGGAGATACCGGAGGTCGACTATCCGAAACTCTCCACGCTCAACGGCGCAATCGGCTACCTGAGCAACCGGATCTGATACAGACGACCAGACCCGGTCACGGCACGCAAGAATCCTGACCTGGGTCAATACCCGACACGGCGAAGCTGACAGGCTATGTCCGTGCGCAGCGGCGCCGGGTGCCGGGATCCCTGCGCTCTTGTGAGGCTGGAGACTCCGAACATCGGGGGTGTAGAGCATGCAGGTGCCATTGCAGATCACGTTCCGCAACATGGAGCCTTCGGATACCGTGGAGGCGCGTATACGCGAGCGCGTCGAGCGGCTGGAGCAGCTCACCGACGACATCATCAGCTGTAGGGTGGTGTTCGAATCCCGTCACCAGCATCAGCACCACGGCAACCTGTTCCAGATACGTATCGACCTCAAGCTGCCGGGCACCGAGCTGGTATCGAGTCGTTCTCCAGACGCGCACCACGCCCACGAGGATCCGTACGTCGCCATCCGCGACGCCTTCGACGCCATGCGGCGTCAGCTCGAGGACCACACCCGCAAGCGCCGCGGCAAGGTCAAGACCCACGAGGCGCCACCGCACGGCCGGATCGCGTCCCTACAGCCACAGCACGGCATGATCGACGCCAGCGACGGACGCCAGGTGTACTTCCATCGCAACAGCGTGGTCGACGCCGATTTCGACAAGCTGGAGGTCGGCGCCGAGGTCTGGTTCGCCGAGGTGGCCGGTGAGCAGGGACCACAGGCGAGCACGGTGCACGTGGTCGGCAAACACCACATCGTCGGCTGATACGGCACGCCTGGCGTGATTCCGGCGGCTCCGGGGCTCGGGGCCGCCAGGTCCAGCAAAGAGGGTCCCATGCCCGACGTCGACATCGAGCTGGCACACGGTCCAGGCGTGCAATCGCAACCCCTGGAGGTGGTCGAGCGCAAGGGCTTGGGCCACCCGGACAGCATCTGCGACTCGATTGCCGAGCAGTTCTCGTTGGAGCTGAGCCGGACCTATCTGGAACGCTTCGATCGCATCCTCCATCACAACGTCGACAAGGCGCTGCTGTTCGGCGGCGACTCGGCGCCCAGACTCGGGGGCGGTGAGATACTCGCGCCGATGACCCTGTACCTGTGCGGACGGGCGACGGGGCGGGTGGGCGATCTGCGTATCGACATCGACGAGATTGCACGACGTGCCACGTACAGCTGGCTGAGCGCCAACCTGCGCGCGCTCGACGCGCAGCGACAACGTGGCCAGTCCGCGATGCAGCAGATAGGCGCCCAGCGGATGCAGCAGGCCGCCAGTCAGCGCGCGCATCTGCCGCAGCGGTTTGGCGTTGTCGTCGCTGCAGCAGACCACACCGGCGATCACGTCGCCGTGACCACCGAGGAACTTGGTCGCGCTGTGCAGCA
>JAGRHX010000197.1 GCA_020444775.1 Gammaproteobacteria bacterium | reverse complement strand
ACCCATCCCCCCGCTCACCCATCCCAATGCGTCACGAATGTGCCGCTCTTCTTCTAGTCCCGTTCAAGCACCGATGCGTTCGCAGGACAGGCTTTACGAATGTGTAAAGTCCCCGCCAGCTTGCCTTGAGTGGCCGCAACGGATGGTGGCTACACGACTCACGCATCCGCTGAGTCCAAGAATCACAAAGGACATGACGATGAAGATGATACGAAATTCCAAGTTCATTCCGGCCGCGGTGGTGCTGACGACTCTGGGTATTGGCAGCGCCGGCGCGGTGCTCGCGCGCGACAACGACCGGGAACGTCACGATCAGCAGGAGGCAGCGGCGCTGCTCTCGGCCAAGACCTCTCTGACCCAGGCCATCGCAGCAGCTGAGAGCCAAACCCAGGGCAAGGCACTCGATGCCGGTCTGGAGAACGAGGATGGCTCGATGCGCTACGAGGTCCGGATCGTCAAGGACGATGCGACACAGCTGGTGCTCGTCGCGCCGGACACGGGCAAGGTCATCAAGGTAATGCCAGCCGATGATGGCGATGACCACGGGCACGCGGGAGAGCGGGAATCTCACGACAAGGATTGATGCCCGAGCGCCAGCTCATCCCGCAGCTCATGTGTATGAGCTGGCGCGCCCTCAACCTGAAGGACGCATGCAATGCTTCTCGAGATCGAAGACTTACGCCTGTCCCGCTCTGGTACCGAGGTGCTCAAGGGAGTGAATCTTGCCTTCGAGCGTGGTGAGATCTATGGCTTTCTCGGCCCCAATGGCGCGGGCAAGTCCACGACCGTCGCGGCGGCGGTCGGGCTGCTCGCGGCCGAGCACGGCACGATTCAGGTGCTCGGCAGCAACGGCAGACATCAAGATCCGCAGGTTCGCGCGCAAATCGGCGTGCTACCCGAGCAGAACGGCTTCTACGACTGGATGACGGCCGAATCGTATCTGTCGTTCTACGCCGCGCTGCACGGGCGAACATTCAACAGCCCGCAGCTCGTAAAGCGCCTTGCGCAAGTAGGCCTCGTGCCGCGTGCGGGGCAACTGATTGGCACCTACTCGCGCGGGATGCGCCAGCGTCTGGGAATTGCACGAGCGCTCATCAACGACCCGAAGCTGCTCATCCTCGATGAGCCGACCAACGGGCTCGACCCCAGGGGGCGCCGCGAGATCCATGACATCCTGCTTGCGCTGGCCGCAAGTGGCGTTGGCGTGCTGATGTGCACGCACCTGCTCGATGATGTCGAGCGGTTGTGCCAGCGTGTGGGGATCCTGGTCGACGGTCGAACGGTCGCCGAGGGCAAGCTCGCCGAGCTGGTGCAATCGAGCGATCATCGCACGCGCTTTCGGCTGCGCCTGAGCGGCGCGCTTCCCGAGGGCTCGGAGCGCATCCCGGCACTCGACATCATCGCGCGCGAGGGGGACTGGCTGATTGTCGACATCGCGGCCGACAAGCCATCGGCACAGGTCTGGCGCGAGCTGCTGTTCAGTGCCTGGCCCATCGATGAGATCCATCGCGACGACGGCGGCCTCGAGGCGCTTTATCTCGCGCTCACCGCCGGGAGCAACCCATCATGAGCGCCGGGCTGCTCACACGTAAGGAGGCCGCTGAGCTGATGCTGAGCCATCGCGGTACGGCCTGGCTGCTGGCGATGCTCACGGTGCTGTCGGGCTTTGCCCTGCTGCTGGTCAGCAACACCGAGCTCAGCCTGCTCGACAACGC
>JAGRHX010000196.1 GCA_020444775.1 Gammaproteobacteria bacterium | reverse complement strand
CAGGGCAGATCCCCAGGGCAGATCCACTATGCAGAGCTGCGGCGCCGATTCGAAACCTGCATTCAATCGTGTTGAGACAATGGTATTGAGACAAAGACCCTGTTACCTGCTTGGCCTTGGTCTGTGCGTGGCGCTGATGGCGACCGCACTGTACTTCGAGCACGTCATGGGCCTCGAGCCTTGTCCGCTGTGCGCATTCCAACGGATATTCGTAATCGCGCTCGGTGCATTGATGCTGGTCGGGGCCGTGCACGACCCGGCGGGCGTCTGGCAACGACTCTATGGCGTGCTGATCGTCCTGCTCGGTGGCCTCGGCGTGGCGGTGGCCGGCCGACACGTGTGGCTGCAGAGTCTGCCACCAGACCAGGTGCCGGAGTGCGGTCCCGGCCTGGAGTACATCCTGGACTCGTTTCCACCGTTCAAGGCCTTGGAGCTGATCCTTTCCGGCTCCGGCGAATGTGCCGAGGTGCAATGGACGTTCCTGGGCCTGAGCATCCCAGGCTGGACGCTGATCATATTCGTGGGCATCAGCCTGTTCGGTCTGCTGGTGTTGCTGGGGCGAGTGCGTTCAAGCCGTGGTCGGCTGGCTTCGGCATCCTGAACCACTCGCGTAGCGTCCCCGCCTGGCTCATGCGTCGTTCGTGCTTTGCGCACGGTGCGTCGTAATCCGTCCGGGAAATCTTTCGGGCACTTTTCCGCAGGCGGGCCCCGCGTCGGCTGCTGTGACCCGGATCAACGAATTTGCCGGGCACCGGCAAGAAGCTGCAATCTCTGGTTGACGCAATGCACAAACGGCGATATTGTGCTTTGCAACATCACTCGTGATGTTTCTCCTCCATATCCTCCTTTGGTGGTTACTTTGCCGGACCTGCAAGAGGTCCGGCTTTTTTTTGTGCGCCCGGCAGGAATCGTGACTCGCGCGAGTTCCGAGCCTCACGGCTCGCAAGTAATCGCTTCAAGATCCTTGGAGGCGGCTCGGTGTGAGCATCGATTCGCCGCCTACCGACAAGCTTATCTATATGCTCAGCCGCGAGAGTAGGGGAGCGGTATGCGGTCGCTCGACCGTGGGTCGGGGCATCCATCGGAAATGACGAGGGTGGGAGCGGGGAGGGTCGCCAGACATTGCAGGATCCGACGCCGAGCTGAGAGCCGGATTCGATCACTGCGTCTGAGGCAAAGATGCTTTGCGCGAAGGCGCATTGACGCGTTGCACAAGCATCGGTATTGTGCTTTGCAACATCACTCGTGATGTTTCTCCTCCATATCCTCCTTTGGTGGTTACTTTGCCGGACCTGCAACAGGTCCGGCTTTTTTTTGTATGCCGCGAGAAGACGATCCAGCCCTGACTCGCCCAGAACGGGCTCAGAAGGGTATGTCGTCGTCGAAATCCTCCGCCGACGCGGGGCCGGACGGGCCGGAGGCCGCAGGTCGACCGCGCGGCGACTCGTTCCAGTCCGGGCCGGACTGGCCGCCGGTGTTACGACTGTATCCCGCGTCAGCACCGCCACCACGCCCACCGAGCATCTGCATCTCGTTGGCGACGATCTCGGTGGTCCAGCGGTCCTGGCCGTTCTGGTCCTGCCATTTGCGCGTCTGTAGCCGTCCCTCGATGTAGCACTGCGAGCCCTTGCGCAGATACTCCGAAGCGATCTCGGCCAGCCGATTGAAGAACACCACCCGGTGCCACTCCGTCCGCTCCTGTCGCTCGCCACTCTGGCGATCGCGCCAGCTGTCGGTGGTGGCCAGGTTGACCGTGGTCACCTGCCCGCCACTGGGCATGTGTCGTGTCTCCGGGTCCGCGCCGAGGTTGCCGACCAGGATGACTTTGTTGATACCTCGGGCCATTGTCTACTCCGACTTCGAGAATCTTGAAAGTGAATGATACGCACGTCGGTGCTTGCCGGCGTGGTGAGCCCCGGGGGCGGCCTGGCAGGCCAGGCTCGCGCGTCGTCGCGAGTTCCGGCTCGGGGGTGCGATGCGAGTGCACGCGATTCTCACCAGCCCGGGCTGTCTTGTCACCCTCGCCAGTCGCGTGGTCAAGGCTCGCCGTCATCGGTGGCGGCGAATGCCTGCAAGGCGACCTCGTCCAACGTCTTCTCGTCCACCTTGAGATAGGCCAGGCCCTCGTTCGCCACGACCACCGCCTGGCTCACTCCGGTCACGGATTCGAGGCGCCGGCTCAGTTGCTGCGCGTGCCCATCACTGCCGGCCGCGACCCGTAGCAGGCGGGTCGTCAGTGCACGTGGGTTGTGCATGCCCAGGGCCGCGAGCAGCCACAGCAGCCCGAGACCGGCGCACACCCCGAAGACCGCATGAATGCCCTGATGCGCGTAGATCAAGCCGCCGACCGTGCCGCCCATACCGGCCCCCAGATACTGGGACGTGGAATACACACCGAGCGCGGTGCCCTTGGCCCGGGCCGGCGCGAGCCGTGACACCAGTGACGGCAGGCTTGCCTCGAGCACGTTGAAGGCCATGAAGTAGACCAGCAGGGCCAGCACGAAAAGGGTCAGTGACGGGGGACTGGCGAGCATGCCCAGCTGCGCGCCCAGGAGCACCGCGATGGCGCCGACGAAGACGTGCTTGAGGCGGTTCTTACGGTCGGCGTACATGACGAACGGCGCCATCAAGAGAAACGACAGCGGCAGGATCATCGCGTAGATGGTCCAATGACTGTCGGCTGCGGCGCCGTACCGATCGCGTAACGTCAGCGGAATGACGACAAAGGATGCAGTCATGATCGCGTGTAGCAGGAAGATGCCAAGATCCAGACGCAACAGTTGGGTATCCGCGAGTACACCCTTGACCTGCTCGCGAGCCGGTCCGGCTTGGGGGTGCTGGTGACTGGCCTGGGGCGTGGGCACCAGTAGATGCAGGATCAGCATGGCCAACCCGGCCAATGCCGCGGTCAGCCAGAATATCCCGTGCAGGCCGATGAGCGGTGCCAGCAACGGCCCGAGCAGGAGCGCGACGATGAATGCCAGACCGATGCTGGCTCCGACCACTGCCATGGCCTTGGTGCGGTGCTCCTCGCGGGTCAGGTCGGCGGTCAGCGCCAGCAGGGCCGCGCCGATCGCGCCCATGCCCTGCAGGGCCCGACCGACCAGCACCATCTGGATGCTGGTGGCAAGCGCCGCCACCACGCTGCCGAGCATGAACACGAGCAGACCCACGGTGATGATTCGCTTGCGCCCGAAT
>JAGRHX010000195.1 GCA_020444775.1 Gammaproteobacteria bacterium | reverse complement strand
GCGAAGAAGGCGGGTAATCTACGGGTACGATTGTCGATGAAGGCCCTGAGGTCTGGCGATGAATGCAGCGCCGACACGAAAGCCTGCAGCTCAGCCAGCTCGGCGCGTAGGGCCACGATACGAGCGGTCCAGACGGCCCGATGCAGCCAGCCATCGATGCGCCGCAGACTACCCGCCAGTCGCCTTGCCGAAACCAGCAGACGATAGATGCCTACCATCCGCCGCAGGTATTCGGTCACCGGGTAATGCAACGGATGCATGGCCGGATAGGGCGCGGTATAGAACATATAGGGCAGCGCTTCGACAAGTCGCTCCTCCCGGCACACTCGGTCGGCCAGCGGCGTGCCACCGAAGGGATAGGGGATGTTCACGTTCGCCCACACGCCAGGATGCTCGCGGATGAACTCCGCGGTGAGCTCGAACGGCTCTGGTCCGACATCCGCATCGACGCCAAGGATGATGTTCGTCTGCAGCGCGGGTACAAAGCGCGAGATGTCCCGGATCCGAGCACTGATGCTTTCGAGCTTGGCGCGACCCGAACGACGCCGGGTACCGGTCTTGTCCGAGTAGTCGCCCCAGGACTCGATGCCCGGCGCGATGAGTTGGCAGTTCACCTCGCGCAACCTTGCAAGGCGGCTCGCATTCAGGATCGACAGGGTGCACTCCATGACGAACGGATTGCGTCGACCCGGTTCGACGACTTCGAAGGCAGACAGCGTCTCATCGAAGCGCACACCGAAGTTGGGATCGTGAAAGCCGATGAGAGCGTTGGGAAAGCGCTCGGCGATGAAGGCCAGGTCGCGGCTCAGGTGCTCGACTCGTGGCCCCACGTACGCGGTGTCCCACTCGGAGCAGAAGTCACAGGTATACGGGCAGCCGAGACTCGACACGGTTGCGACCGTGCTGATGCGGAGCCTGCGCTCACCGGCGTAGGCCGCCGTTCGGATCTCCTGCTCACGCTCTTCGACCAATGGCAACTCGCGCAGCGGACGTGCGCTGCGCACGATACATCCCGGCTCGATCTCACCGCGAACAACCGCCTCGACGAGCAGACGATCCGCGGTCGTGACCACGATATCGGCGAAGCGCCGCGCATCGGCCGGATAGGCCCGCGCATGCGGACCGGCCAACACGACCCGGGCACCCTGCGAGCGATGGTAGCGACACAACGCATAGGCCAGCGCGCTCTGTTGACTCGGCGCCACGATGAACACCAGGTCGAGATCGCGACCGAGCAGACGTTGCGGGGCATGCTGGCCAAAATACGTGGCATAGCGGACCTCGCATCCGAGCTGCCTCGCCCATACGCAGACCGCTTGTGGCATCACGCTGTAGAACTGGCGTCGCAGCATCCTGTCGGCCCAGAATGCAACGCGACTCGGTCGATTGGCAGCCGCCGTGGATGCGATGAGCTCGAGCACGCCTACGATGCGATACCTGGACATCTGCGTATTCCTCAGTGTGAATTCGACGCATCTGCAGGCGAACATCGCGATATGCGGCCACCCACACCGCACTGTCGGTCGAATGCAGCCAATCTAGGCACGGTGTGCACGCAGCGACAGTGGCCGCCTCTAACAGCTGCGATTAGCTCTGCTTCCGACGGCGTGGCAAGTGGAGGAGCCGCATGACCCGGGACAGCTACGACGTGCTCGACCTGAAGGCGCTCCGGTGCTTCTGGGCCGCCGCCACCCACGGCAACCTGACCAGGGCGGGTATCGAGCTGGGCATCTCCGAGTCCGCGGTCTCACAACGCATCCGGGCTCTGGAACGCCGACTCGGTCGCAAGCTATACGAAGCGCGCGGCGGCCATCTACGCCTCACCGATGCTGGCGAACAAGCCGTCGCGGTCGCCGAGCGCGTCTTCCAGACCCTGGATCGCTTCGAATCCTCGATAGCCGGCGGCGAACCCTCGGGCACGCTGACCATCGCCGCCTACGAGTCGGCGCTGCGCTATCTGCTACCGGATGTCGTAAGACGCTTCAGAGCCCGTCATCCCCAGGTATTTCTCCGGCTGTTGAGTCGCGGCCGCCGCGAGATGTCGGACGCCGTGCTCGACCATGCCATTGATGCTGGAATCGTCGCGGAGGGCAGCCTGCCGGAAGGTTTGGACTTCATACCCTGGAGGACCTCACGCTCCCTGCTGCTCATTCCCAAGGGACATCCCCTGCTTCGTGAAGGACTGCCGAGCTTCGAAACGCTGCTCGACGCACGGCTTCTCGAGCGTTACCCGTTGCTGGTCTCCGCCGAGGGCTCGGCCTATACCGAGGACGACCGTATCGCACGGGTGCTGAGAGAGCGAAGTCTGCCGTATCGCGTTGCCTTCGAGGTGGGCAACATCGACACGGTCAAACACTACGTTTCGATCGGCATGGGTATTGCTGTCGTGCCCGACCACTGCGTCATGGACCAGGACGATGCGAGCTTCGACTGCCTCGAGGTTCCCGCGGGTCTGCGGGGCGAGACGACCTTTGGTTTGCTCCTGCATCGTCGTCGCTACCAGCGCCCCGCGCTCGCCGCCTTCGCCGCTTGCATGGGTCTGCGGCTCTAGGGCCTGTCGAACTTCAGGCCACGGCGCCGTTGGGCCCAGCCCGTCCGGTCATGCCTGGGCTGTTCGCCGGTGCAGCGACAAGCTACGCGAATCGGACTCAGCCAGGCCCGTTTGCAACACCCGAGGCGCGATCCTGCGGATAGGCGCCGACCAGGCTCGCGGCGTCGGCCCAGCCCTTGTCCAGGGTCGTCATGCAGTCCACGGTGATGATCATCTTGCTGAAACGCCATCCGTCCACGGTGCGGATGCACGCCCAGTCGTAGCTGCCCCAACCGACGAACGACTTGCCATCGTTCGCGTGCAGCACCAGCCAGCTCGACCAGGCCGTGGCCGTGTCCGCGCCGGTGATATCGATCTGCTCGTTGACGATGAAACGTCGGCGGTTACCGAAGCGTCCCTGGTAGTCCTTGAAGGCGCGCACGGTCCGGTCGCGACCGTGCACAGGTTCCTTCGCCCAGGGTATGGTCTGGAAGAGCACGTCGTCGCTGAAGATGGCGGCGAGATCCGCATCATCCTCTTCGTCGACGGCACGTGCGTAGCGGGTGATCAAACGCCAGATCTCGTCCTTGTCGGTGAGGGCGCGCAGCGCGGATTCGATACGCTCGAGGCGAGCTTGAGTGTCCATGGACCGTGTCTACAGCTGTTTGGATGGATTCTTGCGCGAGCCCGGAGCTGCTCCGGCGGTTCGGACCGGATGCCGTCAACCCAGAACGCCTGCGTCTCGCAGACCGGCGATCGCGTCGTCCGAGTAACCGATCTCACGCATCACCTCGTCACCGTTCTGGCCGAGCGCCGGAGCGCGACGTGCCGGGATCTTCGGTGAGCCCTGCACATGGAAAGGGCTCGACACCGTGAGCCCTTCGCCGTCCGCGAACGGCACCAGCGCGCCACAGGCCTGCATCTGCGCGTCGTCCGATACCTCGTTGACGGTGCCGACGATGCCAAAGGTCACGCCCACGCCGTCGAGCACCGTACGCCATTCGGCGAGATCGCGGCTGGCGAAAACCTCGTCCAGGATGCTCGTCAGCGCGCGTGCATTGCGCGCTCGGGCGGCGTTGTCGACGAATCTGGGATCGTCGCAGAGCTCTGGTCGGCCGATGGCGGCGAGAAAACCGGGTAGCTGACGCTGCTCGTTGAACAAAGCCATGATGAACCAGCGTCCGTCGCGGCTACGGTAGTGATTCGCGAGCGCGTTCGGCGCATCCTCGCGGGCCGGTCGATGCTCGACATCCTCACCGAACAGGCGAGTCTGCACGGCACAGGCATTGGCCCACAAACCATTCTGCAACAGCGATGACTGCACCAGCCCACCACGCCCGGTGCGCTCGCGGCGATACAGAGCCGTGACGATGGCCGCGTACAGCGCGGTACCGCTGGGATGGTCACCCATGCCCGGCATGGAGCGCGACGGCGGCGTGTCGGGTGTTGCCCGCACCTGGTCCATCAGTCCGGTGCGCGCCCAGTAAGCGGTCGAGTCGAAACCGGTCTTGCTGGCTTCCGCCCCCGCTTCGCCATAGGCCGTGAACGAGGCGTAGATCAACCTGGGATTGAGCGCCAGGAGCTGCTCTGCCGCGAGCTGCAGTCGCTCACGCACCGGCAGCGGGAAGTTGGTGACGAACACGTCTGCCGAGGCCACGAGCCGATGGAGGATTTCCGTGCCCTGTGGACTCTTCAGGTCCAGCGCCAGGCTGCGCTTGTTACGACTGGTGAGCTGCCAGTAGTAATCGACCGAGCGACCGGGAATCGGTCCGCGCGAGCGCCAGGTATCGCCCACACCGGGTGGCTCCACCTTGATCACATCGGCTCCGAAGTCGGACATCATGGTCGCCGCGCACGGGCCGGCGATCCAGCTTGCGCAATCGACTACACGCAGACCACTGAACAGGCTGTCGGTCATCGTTCTCCCTCCTGCACGACCACTGTTGTCTTCGCAAGGACACGGGTGAGGTTATCGGCTCGTGAAGCGCTGGTCGTCCGGCGGGCGCATCGAGAACACATTGGCCAGATCCAGACGTGCGTAATCCAGATAGCCCAGCCTCGCCAGCGGGTCGACCTTGACCACGTCGATGCGACCATCCGTGATGACCTCGTCGGCGACGTGGATACCGATGACCTGACCGATCACCATTGCCTGGCGGGCACCGTCTCGGGTGCGCGGCAGATCGACGGTCTGCAGATACCTGCACTCCATCGCAATCGGCGAGGCCGCCACCCGAGGTGGCTTCACGTTCACGCATGGCGCGGCCGCGATTCCCGCCTCTGCCATCTCGTCGACCGTCGCCGGCGAATGCACCGCGGTCTTTATCATCTGCTCGCGCAGACCATAGGTGCACATGTTGAACACGAACTCGCCGGTCGCCTCGACGTTGACCAACGAGTCCTTCTGCTCGCTGGTGCCGGGCTTGAAGGAGTTGGGGCAATACATCACGCAGGGCGGCGAGGCGCACAGGGAATTGAAGAAGCTGAACGGCGCCAGATTGATGATGCCGTCGGTGGAGAGCGTCGAGATCCAGCCGATGGGGCGCGGAACGACCAGCGCGTTGTACACGGTGTGCTTGAACGGTGGCGGCTTGAGGCCGACCTCGGACGGATTGAAGAACATGGATGCGCCTCGAATGACGATGATGGTGCAGGAATCGGTGCCGTCAATACGGTCGGCTGCCCTTGAGCACGGTACGATGCAACACGCGCGGGAAGCTGCCCATATCATAGTTGTCGAGCGCGCGATGCAGCAGGCAGCGATTGTCCCACATCACCAGATCGCCGGGCTGCCAGTGATGCGTGTACACGAACTCCGGTCGGGTACAGAAGGCCAACAGCTCGTCGAGCAGCGCCCGGCCGGCGTCGGTCGGCATACCGATCACATGCGAGGTGTGCATACCGATGTAGAGGAGCTTTCGCCCCGACACGGGATGGGTACGTACCAGCGGATGCTCCACCGGCGGTCGTTCACGCTTCTCGTCCTCGGTGGCCGGGCGGTTACCGGTGTTGATGCGACTCGCCTCCCAGCTGTGCACCACCCGCAGCCCCTCGAGCTCGCGCCGGCGTGACTGGGGCAAGGCTTCGTAGCCCAGATACAGGTTCGCGAACTGGGTGTCACCGCCAGACGGTGGCAGCTGGCGCGCATGCAGCAAGGTCGCGTAGGACGGGATCTCGTGATAGGACTTGTCGGTATGCCAGTGATAGTTACCGTGTGAAGCCGGCGTACGGGTCGGTCGACCCGCCTGGTCCAGATTGGTGACATGATGGACCAGCGGCGTACGGCTGCCGTCGGGACGACGGACCACGTGGTTCTCGATCTCACCGAAGCGCAGGGTGAACTGGAACTGCTGCTCGTCGCTCAGATCCTGGTCGCGGAACACCAGCAGCTGATGATCGGCGATCGCCTGCTCGATGGCGGCACGCGTGCTCTCGTCGATCGGCTGACGCAGATCCAGACCGCCGATCTCGACGCCGCACACCGGACTCACCGCGCGCATCGTCCAGGTCACTGGCATCGGGAACCGCGCCTGGCTGGGGCTGTTGACGCTCGACTGCTCGGACATAGCCTGACTCCTCGATACGGGAACCGCGGCGTGCAGATACCCGTGGCAATGCATGGACAGGGAAGTGACGCGCCCGTGACGACACCACGAAGCGACGCGGCTGGTCTGCGCGCAACGGTATCAGGATGCGGGAGCCGGATCACGCGTGCCGCGTGGCGGCCTGGCGGCTGTGCCAGACACGCCCCGGGCGCCTCGATTGCATTTGCTCGAGGCTTCATTAGCATCCCCGCTGTGTCGCGGTGATTCGAACGATGATCTCGAGGCGGGCACGGACCGGACTTCGGCCCGCGCGCAACCAAGGAGAACCCCGCATGCGATTTGGTGTAGGACAACCGGTTCCACGTACCGAGGACCCGCGGCTGCTGACCGGCAACGGTCGCTATGCAGACGACTTCCTGCTGCCCGCGCAGAGCTACGCATACGTGATTCGTTCGCCGCACGCGCACGCGCGGATTGCCGCCATCGACGTCAGCCCGGCACGCACCCTGCCCGGCGTGCTCTGCGTGCTCACCGGTGCGGACTACGAGGCCGACGGCTTGGGGCCCATCGTCGGGCCGTCACCACGCAAGCGACGTGACGGTCAGCCGATGTACCGCCCGCCGCGCCCGGCGTTGACTCGCGACGCGGCCCGTTACCTCGGACAACCGGTGGCGGTGGTCGTGGCCGAGACCGCGCTCGGCGCCCGCGACGCCGCCGAGCAGGTCGAGATCGAGTACGAGCCGCTGCCGGTGAACGTCGAGACCGGACACGCCAACGACCCGTCGACGCCACGCCTGTGGCCCGAATGCGAATCGAACGAGTCCTTCCTCTACGAGGTGGGTGATGCCGCCGCCACGGCACGCGCGTTCGCCGCCGCGGCCCACGTCGTGAGTCAACGCTTCGTCATCAACCGCATCACCGCGAACCCCATGGAGCCCAGGTCGGTGAACGCCCACTATCACAAGGGCGAGGACCGGTACACGATCTATGCTGGCAGTCAGCGTCCGTACGCATGGCGCGCAACGCTTGCCAGGAACACCTTCAAGATCGACGAGCATCAGCTCAGCTTCATCACCGGCGACGTCGGCGGCTCGTTCGGCATGAAGGGCTCCATCCATCCGGAGATCCCGCTGATGGCCTGGGCCTCGAAACGGGTGGGCCGACCGGTAAAGTGGACCAGCGACCGCAGTGAGGGCTTCATTGCCGACGATCACGCCCGTGACAACGTCAGCGAGGCTGAGCTTGCGCTCGACGAGCACGGCCGATTCCTGGCGGTACGGGTGCGCACCCAGGCCAACCTGGGCGCCTACGTGGCCTTCCTCGGTGCTGGGCCGCCGACCGGCAACGTCGGCACCATGGCCGGGGTCTACACGACCCCGGCCATGCACGTGCAGGTCGCCGGGGTGCTCACCAACACCAATCCGCTCTCGCCCTATCGAGGCGCCGGCCGGCCGGAGGCCGCCTATGTGATGGAGCGGCTTGTCGATATCGCCGCGCGACGCCTGCACATCGATCCGGCGGAGCTGCGCCGACGCAACCTGATTCCAAACGACGCGTTTCCCTACAAGACTGCGCTCACCTTCACCTACGATTGTGGCGAGTTCGACAAGCTGTTCGACAAGTGTCTGAAGGCCGCCGATTACGCCGGCTTCGAAAGCCGCCGCGAAGCGGCCGCCACGCGTGGCCTGCTACGTGGCATCGGTATCTCCTTCAGCATCGAGATCGCGGCCAATCCACAGACCGAGACCGCGGAGATCCGATTCAACAGCTCGGGCACGGCCACGGTGCTGGTCGGCACCACCCCACACGGCCAGGGCCACGAGACCATCTACAAGCAGCTCGTCTGCGAGCGCCTCGGCCTGACCCCCGAGCAGGTGCGGGTGGTCGAAGGCGACACCGATCAGGTCTCCTTCGGCACCGGCACCGGTGGTTCCCGGGTCGCAAGCCTTGGATCCGCGGCGGTGCTCATGGGCATCGAGAAATGCGTGGCCAAGGGTCGGCGGATTGCCGCCCAGCTGCTCGAGGCGGCTGAGTCCGACATCGACTTCGAGGACGCCGAGTACCGGATCGCCGGCACCGATCGTCGCCTCGGCTTTCGCGAGGTCGCCCAGGCGGCGTTCAGCCCGGATCGGCTGTCCGCCGGCATGGAGCCGGGCATGTACGAGATCGCCACCTACAACCCGAGCGCCGCCAACTTTCCGAACGGCTGCCAGATCTGTGAGGTGGAGATAGACCCGGAGACCGGCCGCACCCGGATCGTCGCGCTGAACGCGGTCGATGACGTGGGATTCGAGATCAACCCGTTGCTGGTCAAGGGTCAGATCCACGGTGGCATCGCACAGGGCGCCGGACAGGCGCTGATGGAGAACCTGGTCTACGACGAGGCGGGGCAATTGCTGTCAGGCTCGTTCATGGACTATGCGATGCCACGCGCCGACGACTTCTGTGAGATGCAGGTCGCCAGCCACCCCGTGCCGACCCGCAGCAACCCCTTGGGCACCAAGGGTGCGGGCGAATCGGGCACCGTCGGTGCGCTGGCGGCGGTCATGAACGCCATCAATGACGCGCTGGCGCCGCTCGGCATCGAGCATCTGGAGATGCCGGCGACCCCGGAACGGGTCTGGCGTGCGATCCGCGCCGCCAGGACGGGCGCTCAATAAATCCGCGCACGCAAGCGCTCGGTGTTGGCCAGCAGCTCCGTCTGACCCTCGAGCGCGAAGCGTTGACCGGCCAGGTCCAGATAGTGCCGCGCCTGCTCCATGTGCCGATTGGATGCGAACAACAACGCGAGCACGTCCGGACTGCGCCGGTACATCACCCGGCTCGCCAGATCACGCACGGATTCGTTGGCCTTGAGGCGCCAGCGCCAGGCCTCGACCAGATCACCGCGGGCCCGGTAGTGGTTGAACAGGCGATCGTAATCGTCCGCCCGGGCCAGGTGTTGCATCTCCAGCGAGAATCGCTCCGAACGTCGCAGCGAGTCCTGACGAAGCTGCTCGATATGTTCCGAATCGACTCCGATGGATTCGAGCACCGCCAGCAACGGCCGGACCTCCGCCATCTGGCCAGAGGCGGCGTACAAGCGCACCGCCTCCATCGCCGCGTTCGCCGCGCCGTCCAGGTCACCCTGCTGGAGCGTCACCTCGAGCAAGGTCAGATGGGCGGCGGCCGCGGCACCGTGGCGGCGGATCGACAGGTTCTCGTCTATGACCCGCTGCAGATTACGTCTGGCCGACTCGAGATGGCCATGATGGCGCTGCCAGCGCGCGAGCAGCAGTCTATCGTAGGCGTGAGCGGCCACCCGTGCCCGCTCACGCAGCTTCACGTGCATCCGGCCGAGCTGCAGATTGACCTCGGCAACGCCGAGCGGGTCCCGCTCCGCTTCGTATACCCCGAGCGCCTCGCCCAGATACAGCTCGGCGACGTCGAAGGCCTGCTGTTCGATGGCGAGCTCACCGAGCAGACCGAGGATTGCGGCAAGCCGCCCCTGGTCGCCGCCCTGCACGGCCTTCGCCGCGGCCCGCAGCAGTCGCTCGTTGAGCACGGCCACCTCGGCCACGAATGACTCGGCGTCATGCCGATCCGGCGACGCCCGCTGGAGCATCGCTGGCATCCTCCTCGTACGATCGTCGAGACCGGCGTCATAAAGCAGCGGCCGTGGCACATGGTCGGCACGCCGTGACGATCCGTCAGTCAGCGTCTGCCGGGTGCCGGCGCCCGGTGGCCACATATGCTCGCGCCCGAACACGAGCACTGACAGCAGCGCGATCGCGACGCACACCCTGAATGTGGTTCCGTCCATGACGGTCACCCGCCTCCTCGGCCGCATCGGATGCCTGACCGGCCATCACGTGGCGCCGGCGGCGGGCCCCAGCAGACGCAAGGCGCGCTCGGTTGCCGTGTAGCGATCCTCGTTGACCGGGCTGACCGCCAGCACCGGCATCCCCGCGCCCGACTCGCGAAAAGCATCCAGCTGCTCACGGCATTGCCCGGCTGGACCATACACACAAACCGCATCGACCATCCGGTCCGAGACCAGCGCGGCCGCGGCTCGTCGGTCGCCTTCGCGCCAGCAGGCCTTGAGGGCGTCCACCTCGTCGACGAAACCACTACGCCGCCATTGCCGCCGGTAGTAGGGCAAGCGCGAGAAATACGCCAGATTGTAGCGGGCCGCGGAGCGGGCCGCGTCGACATCGTCGCAGACGAAGGTGGGGATGCTGACGATGCAATCGACGGATTCGGGGGACTTGCCGGCCGCGATCGCGCCGCGCCGCGCCGCGGCCACCAGCCGGCTCAGATGATCACGGCTGGGCAGGAAGGGCATGATGCCGTCAGCCAGCTCACCCGCCGCGGCGGCTGTCTCCTCGATCAGCGCCGCCAACAGGATGGGCACGGGATACTCGGTGGCGCGTGGCCGGAACAGACCGATCGCCTCGCCACGTAAGGCACGCTGCACGGTCAGCACGTGGTCGCGCAGATCCTGGCGGGGATCGTTCATCGCAATACCTAGCGATTCGTTCAGCGGTCGGTGGCTCACCCCCAGCCCCAGGATCAACCGGCCGTGTGACAGCTCGGCGATGGTCTGCGCGGTCATCGCCGTCAGACACGGGTGTCTGAAGTAGATCTTGGCGATGTTGGTCCCGACCTTCACGCGTTCTGTGGCCATGGCAATAGCCAGCGCGCAGGCCAACGCGTCGCCGCGCCCCTCATTGACCAGAACCGCCTCGAAACCCTGGTCCTCGGCGATCCGACCAAGCTGCACGTGCGTGCCCGGAGGCGCCGCGGTCGACGTGGAAAGCACCACCCCCAAACGTGTCATGCGCATCTCCTTCGTGAATTGGTCCAAGCATGACCGGATCCGCGGCGCGGGCACAACCGTCCCCCGGCCAGCAACGGCCTGCCAGCGCTAGCGGTCGTGCCCGCGCTCAAGATCGCGGCGCCGACATCCGATAGCCGTAGCGAAACTGTCGCTACGCCACACACTGACGTGTACCCCGACACCGTGACCTGATGGTGAAACCTCATGACCGGAGTGCCCCAGACTCGAATGCCCCGAACTGGGATATCCCTGATTCGATTCTCCGTGTTCAGGACCATCCTGCTGCTGACGCTCGCCTGGACCGCGCTCCCGGCCGTGGCGCTCGATCGGATGGTAACCGTGAGCACCAACAACACACCGCTGGATCGCCGGGTGCTCGAGGTCGTCGCCAGCGAAGCGCTCCAACGACTGGGCTACGGTCTCGAGGTCATAAGTCTGCCCTCGGAGCGCTCGCTGCGCACCGCGGACCAGGGCGAGGTGGACGGTGAAGGGCTGCGGGTCGCGGGTCTTGGCGAGCTGTACCCCAATCTCATCCAGGTCCCGGAACCCTTCGTCCGTATCAGCTTCGTGGCCTTCTCCCGGGACGCGACCATCGAGCTCAACGGCTGGGATAGCCTCAGGGACCACCGCGTTGCATTCATCAATGGCTGGAAGATGTTTGAAAGTCACGCCACGCACGCGCGGTCGGTGACCAAGGTCGACCAGCCGCAACAGCTGTTCAATATGCTGGCCAGCTCACGCGTCGATCTGGCGCTCTATACGAAGGCCGATGGCGAGGTCTTGATCCGTGAGCAGGGCCTGACCTCGATTGCGCCGCTCTCGCCGTCCTTGAAGGACGTGGACATGTACCTGTACCTGCACCGCAAGCACGAAGCCCTGGTCCCCGAGCTGGCGGCGACGATTCGCGCGCTGAAAGCGGACGGCACCTACAACACACTGGTCGCATCGATACGCGCACGATAGCGAGCGCCACGGACGATTCCTGATTCGACTCGGCATTCCACACGAAAATCGAGACCCCCGTTGACCAAGGCGTTCCACAGGCGAGCGCGGACATCCGGCCCCCGCCAGCAGCTTCTGGGTCTGTCCAGCCGGATCGCCCGGCGATTGCTCGCATGGTCACTGGTGGTCGGCGGTGTCGGCTCCATCATTCTCTCTACCTGGGATCTGATGTCCGAGCTCGAGCACCGTGTCGAAGAGACCCATCAAAGCTTTGATGCCGCCACCATCAGCGTCGTGCCGGCGCTGGTCCAGAGCATCTGGACGTTCGACGCCGAGCAGATCAGGCTGCATACAGAAGGTCTTGCACGCTTCCCCTACGTGGATGAGGTGCAGACCCGCCTGGCGGACGCCACGACCTTGCGGGCGGGCTTCACCTCGGCGGGAGATGAGGTCATCGAGCGGACTGTCGCGCTCACCTACCAGGACGCCGGCCACCTCCATGATCTGGGCACCCTCATCCTGATCCACGATCTGGCGGCCGATCGTCAGTTGCTGTATCGGCAGTGGGGTCTCACCTTCATCCGCAACGCCGCCTTCATCCTGCTCATCGCCCTGACCGTTACCTTCGTCTACCAGACCGTAGTGACTCGACGTCTGATCGACATCACATCAGGGATGCGCAATGTCGGCGCCGACGATCTTCGACAGCGCGAGCCGGCGCTCGGCAGTCCACGACCCGACACCGCACGAGACGAGCTGGACGAGCTGGCGGAATCCATCGAGCTGTTGTGGAGAACCGGCGGCGAGGCACTGCGCATGGCGGACCTCTCCGAGCAGGAGCTCATTCGTCATCGCGATCATCTCGAGGAGCTTGTCGACGAGCAGGTTCACGATCTGGACAGCGCAAGACGCGACGCCGAGCGTGCCAGACAGATGCTGCAGAAAGTACTCGACACCATCCCGGTTCGGGTGTTCTGGAAGGACACCGATTCACGGTTTCTGGGCTGCAATCGGCTCTTCGCCCTGGACGCGGGCTTCGAACATTCCCATGATCTCGTCGGACGCAGCGACCACGACATGGGTTGGAGGAGTGAAGCGGAGTCCTATCGAGCGGATGACGCGGCGGTGATGCGCGAGAACCAGCCACGCTTCGACTACGAGGAGTTCCAGACCTCCCCGGACGGCCGGAAGGTCTGGGTCCGCACCAGCAAGATCCCACTGCACGACGAGGACGGTCAGGTGATCGGGGTGCTCGGCACCTACGAGGACATCACCGCCCGCAAGCAGGCCGACATGCAACTGCGCCAGGCCAGGGACGATGCCCAGCAGGCGAATCGCGCCAAGAGCGAGTTCCTGGCCA
>JAGRHX010000194.1 GCA_020444775.1 Gammaproteobacteria bacterium | reverse complement strand
CCAGACCGTCCTGATGCACGCCGATATCGACGAAGCAGCCGAAGTTGGTGACGTTGGTGATCACACCCTCGAGGACCATGCCCGGGGTGAGGTCGTCGAGGTTCTCTATACCCTCCTTGAAATCGGCGGTCTTGAACTCCGGGCGTGGATCGCGACCCGGCTTCTCGAGCTCGCTGAGGATGTCACGCACGGTCGGCAGCCCGAACCGATCGTCGGTGAACTGCTCGGGCTTCACTGCACGCAGGAACCGGGTGTTACCAATCACCGCGTCGATGCTCTTGTCGCTGGACTCGAGCAGACGCCGCACCAACGGATAGGCCTCGGGGTGCACGGCGGAGCGGTCGAGCGGGTTGTCGCCATTCATGATGCGCAGGAATCCCGCGGCCTGCTCGAAGGTCTTCTCGCCGAGGCGTGGCACACGCAGCAGATCCTGACGCGTGCGAAACGCCCCATGCTCGTCACGATGCGCGACGATGCGTTCGGCGAGGCTGGCGCTCAGACCGGCGACCCGCGCGAGCAGCGCCGGCGATGCGGTGTTGAGATCGACGCCGACCGCGCTGACGCAGTCCTCGACGACCTTCTCCAGGGTGCGCGCCAGACGGGTCTGGTTGACGTCGTGCTGGTATTGACCCACACCGATCGACTTCGGCTCGATCTTGACCAGCTCCGCGAGCGGATCCTGCAGACGGCGTGCAATCGACACCGCGCCGCGTAACGAGACGTCCAGACCCGGTAGCTCACTGGAGGCGAGCTCCGAGGCCGAATACACCGACGCGCCGGCTTCGCTGACCATCAGCTTGTGCATCCTGCCCTTGGCGAATCCGGCGACGACCTCGGCCGCCAGCTTATCGGTCTCGCGTGAGCCGGTGCCGTTTCCGATTGCAATGAGATCCACATCGAATTGCTGAGCGAGCTGACGCAGCCGTTCGACGCTCTGTGACCACTGCTTGCGTGGCGGATGCGGATAGATGGTGTCGGTGTGGACCACCTTGCCGGTGGTGTCGACGATGGCGACCTTGACCCCAGTGCGCAACCCCGGATCGAGGCCAATGGTCGCTCGCGGCCCGGCCGGCGCGGCCAGCAACAGATCGTGAAGATTGCGGGCGAACACCGCGATCGCGTCCTCCTCGGCGGCCTCTCGCAGCCGGCTGAGCAGCTCCAGCTCCAGACGCAGGTGCAGCTTCACCCGCCAGGTCAGCCGGATGGTGTCGAGCAGCCAGCTGTCCGCCGGCCGGTCGAGATCGCGAACCGCGAAATGCGTGGCCAGCATCCGCTCCGGGCGGCTGCGGCCCTGCTCGTCCTCCTCGGCGACCAGACGCAGATTCAGCACGCCGTCGTTGCGGCCGCGGAACAATGCCAGTGCTCGGTGCGATGGGATCCTGGCGATGGCCTGGCCGAAATCGAAGTAGTCGCGGAATTTCTGCCCCTGCGCCTCCTTGTCCTCGACCACCGTGGCGCGCAGCTCGGCGTTGTCCCACAGCCAGTCGCGCACCGCGCCGCTGATCTGCGGATCCTCCGCCCAACGTTCCATCAGGATCTGACGCGCGCCCTCGAGTGCGGCGTTACCGTCGGCGACACCCTTTTCAGCATCGACGTAAGCGGCGGCGCTGTCTTGCGGGTCGTTCTGTGGCGATTCCCAGAGCAGCTCGGCGAGCGGTTCCAGACCGGCCTCGCGGGCGATCTGGGCCTTGGTGCGTCGGCGTGGCCGGTACGGCAGATACAGGTCCTCGAGCCGGGTCTTGGTATCCGCCTCGAGGATCGCGTCTCGCAGCTCCACGCTGAGCTTGCCCTGCTCCTCTATGCTCTCGAGCACCTTCTGCCGACGCTCCTCCAGCTCGCGCAGATAACCCAGGCGTTCTTCCAGGGTGCGTAGCTGGGCGTCGTCCAGACCACCGGTGACCTCCTTGCGGTAACGGGCGATGAAGGGCACGGTCGAACCATCGTCCAGAAGCTGGATGGCGGCAAGCGCCTGGGCTGGTCGGCAATCGACCAGGTCGGCCAGGCGTTCATGGATGGGGGCGAGCACTGGGCGGATCTCCCGATGAATGGGTGTTCGAACAGGCGCTGTGCGACGGGTGACCGCAGCCGTTCGAGGCTTGGAACCAACGCGAGCAGGATGGTGCCGTGAGCAGGCTGCGGGTCGACGACCTCGTCATACGCGCTGTCGGTCGATTCACGCGTGGCATGGCTGGATCGGCGCTGTGATCAGATCTCGTTCCAGCGCTTGCGACGTTTCCAGCGGATCTTGGGGATGATCAGCCCCAGGACCATGCCACCGAACAGCACGCCGGCACCGGCCAGGAACCAGTCCCGCTCGCGCGTCTCGCGCAGCAAGGTGTAGTCGCGCTTGGCACGCTCGTACTCCCTGCGCATCACGTCGGTGGATTGCTTGAGCCGGTCGTTCTCGGCACGGATCTGCAGCGCGGTGGAGGCCGTTCGCTTCAGATCGGCGAGCTCGCTGGCGAGGGTCTCGCTGCGGGTCTTGAACTCGTCGCGGGATTGCTGCAGCTCGGCGATGGTCTTGCGGTACTCGCTGAGCGTGCTGTCGAGCTTGCTCTGCTGGGTCTTCAGCCGATTGCGTTCGGCGGCGGCGGCTTCGACGATGCTGCGGGCCGAGGGCTGATCCATCAGATAGCGGGACAGGATCCAGACATCGTCACCACCTCCGGGGCGTGACACCCGACTCCAGCCCTCGGACTCCTCCTGCACCTGTACCTCGGTGCCACTTTCGAGCATCGTGATGATGCGGTGCTGAGTGCTCGGACCGGTGCGCGCCTCCAGACGCAGCGAATCGGTCACATAGCGGGTCTTCTGCGCGTTCGCGCCGACGCAGCCGAGCAGCAGCGCCAGCAACAACGCGCCACGCGCCGCACGATAGCGGTCCGGCGGCGCCCGACGCGACCTGTACGGCGCGACGAGCGACAGCTCGTTATCGGGCCACGGATGGAGCCATGCCGTGAGGCCTGGCGGAAGCAGTCGAATGAACAAGAGGACTCCGGACATCTGTCTCTGCACATCTGTCTCTGACCCGGTCGCGGCTGCGAGGAGTCGCTGCGAAATCTGCCTCATTCTAGCGTGGATTTCTAATCAGCTCACGGTCACTTCCCGCGGCACCGTGCAGCGTTACGGGAGGGACGACGAAATGTGCGGAGTCGGCGCCGTTTCCGGCTGGGGCTCGATTGTACAGGGCCGTACAGGCGCCCGCTCGGAGGATGTCGAAGGATGGGAAGCGCTCGTCGTCGAGCGTCAACAGACGGGAAACAAGCGTGTAGTCGCGACAGGGGGCCGGCATCGGCCGGCGCCCCGGGGCGCGAGTAGGCCAGCGGTCAACGCTGCAGCGGACAGGTTCTCAGTCCGAACAGCTTGTAGGCGGGACAGAAGCCGAACAGACCGGTCAGCAGGGGGACCAGCCCGATCCAGCCCCACGCGGTTTGTGGCCCGGTGAACACCAGCGCCAGCAGCACGATACCGAGCACGACCCTGATGACCCGGTCCAAGGTTCCGACGTTGCTCATGGGATGCCTCTCCTTTTGGATGCCATATTGGATGTCATACGAGTGCGACTTCCACTCGGCAGCCATGACAACCGATCCGGATGGCGTTGTCGGTGACTATGTCACCTGACATCTTCGTCAGCGCCGCTTGCAGCCCCTCAGCGCTTGCGTCCCCTCAGCGCTTGCGTCCAATGAAGACGTAGTGCGGTACCCGTAGCATGGGCACGTATGGCAACGGTCCGCTGGACTCGCGCAGGAAGACCGTGTCCAGACGTCGGCGCAGATAGGGCAGATGGTCGGCCGACAGGATCACGCCGTCGTGTCGGAACCACAGTGGCCAGAAGATCTGGGTCAGCGCGGCATGGCGGGTCAGTCCGGCCTCCGGGTAGCGCCTCGACACATAGAAGTCGACCACACCCACGGTGCCGCCCGGACGGAGCATGGCCAGCGCGTTGTCGATCGCCGCGAACCAGTCCGGGATCATGGTCAACGAGTAGGAGAAGTAGACCGCATCCACCGGCGATGACGGTTGGTAGCTGGTCGCGTCGGCCTCGATGAGGTGAACGTTGTCGTGCCCGGCGAGACGCTGGCGCGCCACGTGCAGCAACGGTGCGCAAAGGTCCACGACCTCGACCCGGGCCAGTTCCCGCAGCCGCTTGCCGAAGAACGCCAGGTTGCGACCGGTGCCGCCGCCCAGCTCGACCACGGATTGGCCCGCGGCGAGCGGCAGCTCGTCGATGAGCGTCTGACGGCCGTGCAGCAGTCGTTCCCTGAAGCCGTCGTAGCCGTCCGCCTGGGCGCCATAGAAGCGTGTCAGCCGGTCCTGGTGGCTGCCTTCGCCGGACAGGCCGCGAAACAGCGACCGCAGGATCCGCAGCTCCTGTGCGAGCCTGAAAGCCATGCCGCGGTCAGGTGGCCGTTGCGATGTGGAACCCGGCGTAGGTGTGCACCCGGTCCTTCAGTGTCAGCTCCGCGGCGAGCTCGGGATGGAAGCGGAAGTGCGCCGTCAGCGGTTGCCGCTCCGGGCCGATCGTGAGTCGATCCACATAGCGTGGCCGGGCATGCGCGCTGCGGAAGATGACGCGCGCGTCGGCGCTGGCGCGGCGCACGATGTGCGCCCACTCCTCCTCGAGGGCTTCGGGGTAGTAGGAGCTCATCCAATCCATGTGGTCGAGCAGCACGAAGCGCGAGATCGGCTCGCTGCCGGCCTCCAGGAACTCGGTCACGGTGCAGGTGTGTGGCTCGATGCGATCCACCAGACCAGCCTTCAAGCGTTCGAAGTTGTCGGGCTTGAGGTACTCCGGACAGCAATCCTTGGAGTAGGCACCGAACAGATAGACGGCCCAGAAGTAGTTGGTGGATACCGGCAGCTGCCGGAACACGTACTGGATGGCCTCGCGAATGAAGCCGGCCACGCCGCCCTCGTGCTGTGCCTGGACCTCGCGCCGCTGCGGATAGGGCACGCCCAGCAGGCTCATGGTGAGCTGGCGCGAGAGCGTCCAGTTCATGCCACGGCTCCACATCAGCGGCTCGACCTGCTCGTCGTAGACCTGTCGCTGCTCTTCCAGGCTACAGGTCTGGAACAGTGCGTGCACCGAGCGTGACAGCCGTGGACGCATACGCAGATAGGTACGGAACGAACGCGCCACCAGCCCGGACAGACCATGGAAGTAGAAGCTGTTGCCCTGTCCCTTGCTGAACCACGGATAGTGGCGATCCCAGTAGTCGCGACTGAAGCCGTCGAGCTCGGTGCGCAAGGTGTCGTAGTACAGCTCGCGTGCCTTCGGATGACGGCCGCGGCCGAACAGGGCGAAGAAGTCGTCGTGCTGCAGGCGACGAATGCCCGCGAGCTTCAGCTCGAGCAGGGCGGTCTGACGCGGATTGGCATCGACAGCGTAGACGACACGTGGCCCGGTGAGGGCATAGTCCAGGGTGTTGCAACCGGCGCTGGTGATGACCAGCACGGAATCGTCCGGGCCGAGCTCGAGCGCGAGCCGGTCCACCGCCGGGTCCTCCCAGCAGGTGTTATAGACCAGCGCACGCGAGTAGATGGCGTTGAATACCTTCTGATCGATGCGATCGACGATGGTTGGCTTGTGTTTCAGGGCTCCACCTCAACAGCGTCTGTGCGGTTGGCATACGGCGCGGCCGGGTCGAACAGTTGGTATTGCTCGGTGAGGGCTCGGCGAGGACTCGGCGAGGGCTCGGCGAGGCGTGACCCCAGCGCCCGACAGCGTTATCGGGTTTGAGCCGCCGCACTGTAACGGATCTTTCATATCATTGCATGGTGTCGACCGCGTGCAACCCGTCATGCGGCCAGCGCCGGTGCCGGCCGCATGGCACCGGTCTTGGTGGGATGCTCAGCCCGGGATCAGCCCAGGAAGGTCAGGGCCTCGCGCACGAACAGGTCCGGGTTCTGCACCGCCATGAAGTGACCGGCATCGGTCTGCTTGTAGCTTGCGTTAGGGATCTGGCGCGCGATCTCCTCGACGCTCGCCGGTGGCCGGAGAGCGTCGTGAACACCGCTCAACACCAGGGTGGGGCAGCCGATGTCGGCGTAGGGTGGGGCCGGGTCCATGCTGGCCAGCATGCGGTTGATGGCGGCGAAGCTGCCCGGGTCGTTGGCCAGCCAGCGCTGTCGATAACGGATATAGCGTGCCTGATTGTCGCGCAGCACCTCCGGATAGGATCGATCCAGGCTGCTGTCCACCACCGAACGCATGCCGTTGGCCTCGACCGCGTCGGCGCGCGCCAGCACCTGCTCGCGTCGGTCGCCGGTGACACCCAGCGCCGGGCTGGTGGCGATCAGCTGCGCGACCCGCGCCGGATGGGCCAGCGTGAAGATGATCGCGAGCCCCGCGCCCAGGGCCGTGCCGGCTAGCGCCACCGGTTGCCGCAGCGCCAGCGCGTCCAGCAAGCAGGCCAGGTCGGCCGCGTGGGTCTGCGCCGAGAGGGTGCCACGAGCCTTCTCCGACAATCCGCAGCCACGTTGGTCGTAGCGCAGCACGCGGAATCGATCGCTCAGCGCCGGCAGCACCTCGTCATAGCTCTCCAGCGCGCCGCCCAGCTCGTGGACCAGGACCAGCGTGCGGTCACCGTGACCGCTGAGCTCGTAGCGCAGACTCGCGCCGTTGCACTCAATCCAATCCATCAATCCTTCTCTCCAGCAAAGCTCGAATAGACCCGAAGCTCGAAAAGACCATGCCGCCTACGGGGAGCATGCCAGGCAGCGGTGGCGGGGGCGCCGAGGTGGCCGTCAAGCATCGAACGGATCGCGCGCCAGCCGCTGTCCCTCGGTCGGGGTGCCGACCAGACAGGTACGGTGCAGCACGCGCGGGTGGTGGGCGACGTCGAAGTTCGCGTCGGCTCGATGCAGCAGGCATCGATTGTCCCACATCAACACGTCGCCGGTCCGCCACTGGTGGTGGTACACGAAGCGCTCCTGGGTGGCGTGCGCTTCGAGCTCGAGGATACGCGCCCGCCCGCTGGCGAAGTCCAGGTCTTCCAGATAGGCCGCGTGGATTCCCATGAACAGACAACTGCGGCCGGTCTCCGGATGCACCCGGACCAGTGGGTGGCTCATGGCAGGCGTCTCGCGTCGTTCGGCTTCACTGATGTCACGCCCGCCGTGCTCGCGCGACATCGGCCAGCTGTGCACGACGCGTACCTCGCGCAGTGATTCCCGGGTGGCCTCGTCCAGCGCTTCGTAGGCCGCGTACATGTTGGCGAAACAGGTGTCGCCACCGTTCGGTGGCAGGCTCACGGCATGCAGTATGGTCGCCAGTGACGGCTTCGGGCGGAACGACTTGTCGGTGTGCCAGGCGGTGGACCCGAGCTTGCCGGTGGGGCGTCCGTCCTCGCCCAGATTGCTGACCACGTGCACCAATGGGAAGTCATCGCGGCCGCGGTTTCGGGCACGGTGCTCCTCGAGCTCGCCGAACTGCTGGCTGAACGCCACCTGCTGCGCCTTGTCGAGTCGTTGATCGCGGAACACCAGCAGCTGGTGGTCCAGGAAGGCCTGGTAGATGCGGCGCCGTCGCGACTCGGACAGCGGCACACGCAGGTCGATGCCGAGCACCTCGGCGCCCAGCACCGGTCCGAGCGGACGGATCGTCATCTCGTCCGTGGCCGTGTTACCGGGCGCATTCTCCGAGGCGCTCCGCCCGCTGGCGCCGGGCTGGTCGGTCATTGCAGTGCTGGGGTCAGTGCTCATGGTCTTCACCGTCGTTGTTCGTGAGTCCGTCGGGGCACGGCTACGCGAGTCGCGGCTCTCCCGCTCGCGCGCCCAGCCGATGCAATCCGCGCGATGCGCCGCGCTCAGCGCAGTGCGCGAAGCCACAAGCGCAGGCTGTGCGGCGTCTCGTCACGGTCGCCGATCTCCCGCCAGTCCAGCGATGCGCGGACCCCGGCCAGTGGCCGATAGCCACGTCGCGACCAGAATCCGTCCAGCGGACGATGGTCGGCCGGCCGTCGAGGGTCGTTGGCGGCGCGCTCCACCGCGCAGAAGCTGGTCCAGCGCATCTCCGGCAGGCCGCGCGCATGCTGCTCGCGGAGATCGAAGAACAGGTGACCCACGCCGCGTCCTCTATACTCCGCCAGCAGCACCGATTCGCCAAGATAGCAGACCTGCTCGATCGGCAGGTCGCCGGCATGCCAGGGCTCGACGATCTCCGCGAGCTGGGTGGCGAGCGGCGCCGCGGTCGCCGCTCCGACCAGCCGCGGGCCATCGAACACGGCGACGATCAAGGCTCCCGCCGCCGCCGCGAAGCGTTCGATGTAGCGGGATTCATAATCGAGATCACCATCGTATAGATAGGGATACTCGCTAAACACGCGGATGCGCAGCTGCGCAAGCGCGGGCAGTGCGGAACGCAGCGCGTCGTCTTGCAGTCTGCGCACCGTAAGGCCCGTCTCCTGCACCGCGGTCAGTCGTGCCGCTGCCTCGTCCTGTAGATGCGAACCGGGAGTCTTCATGGCCCGTCCGAGGAAAGCCGTCTGTGTCCAAGCCGCTGCCGACGCGCGACCGTGCGCCGGGCGTCTGAGCCGCGGCTGCTGCAACGTGGTGTCGGCCGTGAGGGCGACCGCGTCGCGGCGGCCGCCGGGTGGCATGGGCTTCGGCGTGCTGCTGCTCGCGTGGCTGCTCGGCGCCAGCGGCGTGGTGCTCGCCCACCGCGTCCAGCCGGCCCTGGTGACGCTGTCGATGGCTGCCGATGGCAGCTATACCCTCAGCGTGCGACTCGATCTGGAGGCGATGCTGGCGGGTATCTCCAGTGAGCACGAGGATACCCGAAAGCTGCCGCAGGCAGCGCAGTACGAGCGTTTGCGAGCGCTGTCCGCCGATGCTCTGCGTGAGCGCCTGCTCGCGAGCGCCGAGCGCTTCACCGAAGCCTTGGACGTGCGCGTCGACGACCATGCCAGTCAGCCGCGGCTGGTGGCGGTGGACGTCCCCCAGGTGACGGACGCGGCCGGCCCACGCAGCAGCGTCATCGAGCTGCAGGGCGTGAGTCCACTGCCGGCCTCGTCGAGGGCCAGCCTGGTCCGTTTCGGCTACCCGGCCGAGCTCGGTCAAGCGGCCCTGCGGGTGCTCTATCAGGGGCTGCCGATAGGCACGACCGTTTGGCTGGCGGCCGGCGCAACGAGTCCGCCCATCCACCTGTCCGCCGCTGGGGGGGCGAATCCGGCGCTGGCGGCGCCGGATCCGGGCCAGGAATCGGTGCTGGCGTCAGCGCTGCAGACGGTCGCACGCTATCTGCGGCTCGGCTTCGTGCACATCCTGCCCGGTGGCCTGGATCACATCCTGTTCGTGCTCGGCATGTTCCTGCTCAGTCGGCGCCTGCGTCCGCTGCTCTATCAGGTCACCGCCTTCACCGTCGCCCACAGCATCACCCTGGCACTGGCGTCGCTCGGCTACGTCGCGCTGCCCGGCAGCGTGGTCGAACCCTTGATCGCCGCGTCCATCGTGTACGTGGCGGTCGAGAACATCGTCAGCCCCGAGCTGCGACCCTGGCGTCTGTACGTGGTGTTCGCCTTTGGGCTCCTGCACGGGCTGGGTTTCGCGGACGTGCTGGGCACGCTCGGATTGCCACCGGGCGAGCTGCTGCTGGCCCTCATTGGCTTCAACATCGGTGTCGAGCTCGGCCAGATCGCGGTGCTTGCGATCGCCACGGCCGTGGTGTTGATGCTGCCATGGGGCGCGAGTAGCAACGCCTACAGGCGCGCGGTGGTGTTGCCCGGCTCGGCCACGATCTCCTTGTGCGGGGCCTGGTGGCTGTTCAGCCGGTTGGCAGGCTGAACGGTCGGCGGGACCCAGGTGCTTGATCCGGGGTACGGATAGGACATTAAATACCGGAGGGTGCGCAGATCTACGTGGCGCGGGCAGCCTGGCCGCCGGCGCAATGCCGACCGCGCAGTTGCGGCGGCGGGATCCGGTGAAAATCTGATCAAGAACACTGATCAAGAACCCTGATCAAGAACCTGAACAACGACATCACGATAACGACATCCCGGGAAGTTCCGGGTTATCGAGGCAGGAGGGAACATCATGAGGCGGTACGCATTGGTCGCGGCGCTGCTCGGCGCGTTGGGGTTGATGGGTGCGTCGACGGCGTCGGCGCAGAAGCTTTACTGGACGGCCAGCGGCAAATTCGGGCCGTTCAACATCCAGGGCCTGATTCCGAGCTATCCCGAGGCACGGGACATCCAGATCCCGGTCAACATGTGGGTGCTCGATCATCCCAAGGGCCTGGTGGTCTACGACACCGGCAATAACGTTGCCATCTCCGACGGTGCGTGCAAGTCGCACTGGGCGGCTGGCTCATGTGATTTCCTCAAGCCCAACCAGACCCGCGCCGACGTCATCGACAAACAGCTCGAGAAGCTCGGCTACAAGGTCAGCGACGTCAAGATCGTCATCACCTCGCATTCCCATCTGGATCACATCGGTAACATCGAGATGTTTCCGAACGCGATCCATGTGATCCAGAAGAAGGAGCTGTATCAGGCCTGGTGGCCGGAGAAGTTCCAGCGTCCGGGCAATGCCCATGTCATGGCCGACTATGACGACGCGCGCGATTTCAACTATTACGCCCTCAACGGTGACTACGACCTGTTCGGCGACGGCTCGGTCATCATCCTCAGCACACCGGGGCATACCCTGGGACATCAATCGGTGAAGGTGAAACTGCCCAAGACCGGGACCGTGATCCTCACCCAGGATGCGATCTGGATGGAGGAGAACCTCGAAGGCCACCCGGCCGGCCTCAACTACAGCGTGCTCGATTACTTCAACTCGGTCGAGCGGCTGAAGATGATGTCCGATCTGGAGCAGGCGCCGTTGTGGTTCGGCCACAGCGACAAGCAGTACAGCGCCAAAGGGGAACGGTGGTATGAGTAGCCGACCTTCCGAGCAGCGCGTCGGAGACGATTGAATCCGACCATCAAGAGCCCCCGCCGTGTCGGGGGCTCTTGATTTGAGCCGGTCGCAAAGCCAGGCGCCGACCACACCTCATCGCCAGACCACATCACATGATCCGCTTGCAGTCCGTGTCGAAACGATATGGATCGAGAACGGTCGTCGACCGGCTCTCCTTCAGCGTCGAGCAGGGGGAGATCGTCGGCTTCCTGGGGCCGAACGGCGCTGGCAAGACGACCACCATCAGGATGATGGCCGGTTCGATCACCGCCACCAGCGGCCAGGTCAGTGTCTGCGGTTACGACATGGCGACCCGAAACCGGGAAGCCGCGCGGCATATCGGCTATCTGCCCGAGCAGCCACCGCTGTACGACACCCTGAACGTCGCCGGTCAGTTGCGCTTCGTCGCTCGGGCCAGGGGGCTGTCGCGCCGCGACAGACCGCGCGAGATCGAACGCGTGGTCGCCGCCTGTCATCTGCAGGACGTCTTCAGGACCGAGATCTTCAAGCTGTCCAAGGGCTACCGTCAGCGACTGGGTCTGGCCTGCGCGCTGCTCGGCGATCCGGACGTGCTGCTGCTGGACGAGCCCACCATCGGACTGGACCCGGGACAGATCCAGGAGAGTCGCGAGGTGATCCGTGCCGCCGGCGCCGGACACGCGGTGCTGCTGAGCACTCATATCCTCTCCGAGGTCACGCTGATCTGCGCGCGTGTGGCGATCATCGATCGCGGTCGACTGCTGGCCATCGATACGCCTACCGGTCTGCAGCGCGCCATGCGCAACAGCAGCACCGTGTCGATGATCGTGGGCGGCGATGCGCGCGCCGTCGATGCCACGCTGCGTGACATAGCCGGGGTACGCGAGGTTGCCGTTACTAAGGACGTTCAGGAGCGGAACATGCATCGTTTCAGCTGTGTGATCGACCCCGAGGACGGTGTCGAGTCGAGGATCGCCCGGACGATCGCCGGGCGTTTCGAACTGCACGAGCTGAACCGGCATCAGCCGACCCTGGAGAATGTGTTCATGCACTACGTAGGCGCGGGCCGTGCAGGCTCGCAGCCGCACGGTACTCCGGAACGGCTCTCGGATTGGACCACGGCGGCTGGTGCGGCCTCATGAGTGGTCTGCTCGCAGTCTATGCCAAGGAGATGCGGCACTATTTTCGCTCACCCATCGCCTATTTCGTGGTCGCGGTGTTCCTGGTCGGCACCGGCTACTTCTTCAATTACAACATCTTCGTGACTGGCGTCGCGACCATGGACGAGACCTTCCAGAACATGGGGCTGCTGCTGGTGGTGCTGACGCCGGTGATTGCGATGCGTCTGTTCTCGTCGGAGTACGAGAACGGCACCATGGAGCTGCTCTCGACCCTGCCGCTGCGCCCCTGGCAGGTGGTGCTGGGCAAGTACCTGGGCGCGACCAGCCTGCTGCTGTTGATGATGCTGGGGACGATGGTCGATCTGGTGCCCCTGTATCTGTTCGGCTTTCCCGAGACCCGTATGATCATCGCCGGCTATCTGGGATTCCTGTTGCTCGGCATGGCCTGTCTTGCCGTCGGTCAGCTGTTCTCGTCGTTGACCTCGAACCAGATTGTCGCCGCACTGCTCACCGTCAGCGTGCTGCTCGGGTTCTGGTTCATCGGCAATCTGCAGGCCTTCCAGTCCTCGCAGCTGCTGCATGGGGTGTTTCGATACCTGTCCTTTTCCGGACAGTTCGCCGAGTTCATTCGCGGGCTCATCCGGATCGAGGCGGTTGGTTTCTTCTCCATGGTCTGTGCGATCGCCCTGGTCATGAATGCCAGCTACCTGGATTGGCGGCGCTGAGATGAAGCGTTACGCGTTGTTCGGATTCGTGTTGCTCGCCGGCGTCGCCTTGTTGCTGGTGTGCATCGCCATGGCGCTCATCACGCTACAGGGCAGCACGCTGCTGCTCGGTCTCGCGCTGGTCGCCGGGCTGCTGGTGCTGGCCGGCGTGCTCGGTCTACGTGCCGATCTGGCCTTGTTGTTGCGCCGTCGTCGTATCGAGATTGCGGCCTTCACGCTCGGCGCCTTGTGTGTGATCGGCGCGCTGGGTCATCTTGTCGGACGCACCGGTATCCGCATCGATATGACCGAGGCCGGATTGCACTCGCTGGCCGAGCAGACCCTGGCGATCCTCGAACGTCTGGACAAGCCGGTACACGTGGTGTTCTTCCACGACCAGCTGATGCTCGAGACGGTGGAGCTGTACGAGCGGATGGCGGCGCGCAGCGAGCTGCTGACGGTCGAGTTCCACGACCCGACCCTGAACCCGGCGCAGGCCCGGCTGCTCGGCGTGCGCTTCGCCGGGACCGCGGTCCTGAGCAGTGAGGATCGACGACTACAGGAGCACGGCGGCACCGAGGAGGACATCGTCAACGCGATCGTTCGGGTCACCCGCGCGAGTCGTCAGAGCGTGTGTTTCCTGGACGGGCACAACGAGGCCGACCCGTTCAGCATGGAGTCCCACGACCACACCGAGAGCAGCGGCGGTGCCGATCACTCGCATGGTCTGGGGGCCACCTATGTGCTGCACGATCGACACGGTCTGGCCAAGGCGCGGAGCGCGCTGGAGACCCTGAGCTACGTGGCGCGGCTGGTGAACCTGACTCGCGGTGGTGACGAGCTGGACGGCTGCACGGTGCTGGTGGTGGCCGGTCCCAAGGTCGCTTTGCTCGCGGACGAGGTGCAACAGCTCTCCGACTGGCTGGCTGCCGGTGGCAACGCCCTGTTCATGCTCGATCCCTTCGTTCGCACTGGCCTCGAGCCGCTGCTGCTGGAGTACGGCGTGGTGCTCGATGAGAGCATCGTCATCGACCCGGCGAGTCACTACTGGACCGACGTGTCGGCGCCGGCCGTGACCCGCTACAACAACCATCAGGTCACACGCGATCTGCCGTTGACGTTCTTTCCTGGCGCACGTTCGTTGTCGCCGACCGCGCAGCGTATTCCCGGAACCAACGTCACACCCGTGGTCAATTCCTCGCCTACCAGCTATGCCGAGAGCAATCCGGATCGGGCGTCCTTCGAGCCCGGTCAGGATCGCAAGGGGCCGCTGACCCTCATGGTGCTGGCCAGTCGACGACCGCTGGAGGAGCGCGATGCCACGGCCATCCAGCTCGGCGGCGCGACCGAGCAGTCAAGCGCCGCGCCGGTCGCGCCCGTCAATGACGCCAATCGACGTGTTACGGGCAGCTCCCGGATTGCCGTGATCGGCGACTCCGATTTCGCCAGCAACTCCTTCTTCCACTTCCTGGGCAACGGCAATCTGTTCCTCAACGCGGTCAACTACCTGGCCGCGCAGGAACGGCTGATTGGCATCGAGCCGCGTATCCGCGAGCTGCCACAGCTGAGCATCACCAATCGCCAGCTCAAGGGCACCTTCCTGCTCTCCATGCTGCTGGTCCCGGGGGTGCTGAGCGTCATCGGCGTCGCGGTCTGGTGGGGACAACGATGAACGCGACTGCGTCGACCTCGGGACCGACCTCGGCACGGCCGAGGGCGGCGCGGCGCTGGTCACCACCGCGGGTACTGGTGATATGGGCGATGGCCGGTCTGCTGCTGCTCGGCATCGTCGTGCTCGAGCGCCGGACCGGCACGCACCAGATCGGTGACGGTCACGGGCACGGGCGGGCGGAGGCAGGACGGGTGCCGATGTTCGAGTTCGGCGAAGGCGATCTGGGCGCCATCGAGCTGTTCTACGAAGGTCGCATGGCGACCTTGATGCGCGATCCGCAAGGTGCCTGGTTCCGCCATGACGGTAGCCATCTGCACTCCAGGCCCCCTGGCCAGACTCAGGCGGCGGAGTCCGGCACCATCGTCACCGGCCGGGGCGGGGAAGACCTGCATCGCGCCGACCCAACGGATGCCGCGGAATTACGCCGGCGTATCGAGGTCAGCCTGAAGATGCTCGCCGATCGACGCATCCAGCCCGAGCAGGCGTTGCAGGCGTATGGGCTCGCCAATCCTTCGATCATCATCGCCTACTGGGGGCTGCGTGACGGCGCGCCGGATTACGCCAGACCGCTGTCGGTGCTGTACGTGGGAGACATGTTGCCGACTCGCTACGCCTATTACGCGATGCGTGACGGTGACCGCTCGATCGCCTTGTTGCCCCGCTATCAGATCGCGTTGCTGCTGGGCATGGCCTATGGTGAGGAAAACGCGCCGACCCCGCTACCGGATAGTCGCGATGAGGGGGAGGGCGCCACGCGCTGAGCACGCTGGCGGGGACGATGCGGCCCGGCGCAAGCCCGTGACGCGTGTGCGCACGAATCTGCGCCGGGTCCATACCATCTGGTACATACCACCGGGTCGATACTAGCGGCCTGGAGGCGCGGGTCGGCTCCGAGGCTCAGGCCGCGCTGCTGGCCGGCGTCGGCTTGAGATGCTTGAGCTTGGGCATGACCTCGTTGGCGAGCATGCTCAGCGATCCGTGCCAGGCGCTGGCCTGTTGCTGGTAGTCGAAACAAAAGACCAGCAACATGCCGAAGCCACCGACGTCCTCGTAGACCTGTTCGATCTTCTCGGCGACGGTGTTCGGTGAGCCGACCAGCCAGTTGTGCCTGGCGCAGTACTCGACCGTGACCTCGCTGTCCGGCACGTCCGGGTCGTGCTTGAGGAACTCCAGAAAGCCGAAGTTGGACAGCAGTGGCAGGAAGTACTCGCCCATCATGCGTCCCATCGGTCCCTCCACCGAGAGCTTCCAGGCCTCCTTGTCGGTCTCGGCGACGAACACCTCGCGAACCATCCGCCAGTCGTTGCGGTCGGCGCTGCGCCCGGCGCGTCGGGCGCCTTCCTCCACCGAGTCCCAGTGACTGCCCACGTAGGCGGGATTCAGGTTCAGGCTCATCGGAATGAAGCCGCGCTCGCCAGCCAGCTTCAAGGTATCGGAGTTCTTCGACAGACCGGCGACGCCTATCGGTGGATGCGGTTGCTGCAGCGGCTTCAGGTGCGGTCTGAGGAAGCCGAACATCTCGCCCGGCTTGGTCACGTGCCAGTACTTGCCCTGGTGGTCGAACTCGGCCTCGTCGCTCCAAAGGCGCAGGATGATCTCCAGTGCCTCGCGGGTCATGTCGCGGTTCTGACCGGACATTCCGTCGACGTTGAACATCGACCAGTCAGATGGCAGACCGCTCGCGGCGATGCCGAAATTGAGTCGTCCCTGGCTGAGATGGTCGAGCATGGCCACCCGGTTGGCGAGCTCGGCCGGATGGTGATAGGGCAGCAGGAAGCCACCGGGTCCGAGCCGGATGTTGCGTGTCTGTCTGAAACCCTCGAGCACCAGGTAGTCCGGTGCCGGGTGTGGTTCCCAGGGCGCGGTGTGGTGCTCGCCGACCCAGCCTTCCTCGAATCCCAGCTCGTCCGCCCAACGCATGTTCTGCAGGTCGAATTCGTGGCCTTCGCGCAGGTCGCGCTCGGGTGGATGTGAGGGCATGGTGAAAAAACCGGTTCGCATACGCTCCTCCTTCGTGTCTTTGATGTTCCAGGTCCAGTCGAATCGACCGTGGATGGCATCAGCAGACTGGCACACGGGAAATGGATTCATCAAGCGCGCCGTGCCCGTGCTCAGTGGCGCCAGTCACCGAGGGTGCTCTTTGGCAGGCCCAGGTTCTCGCGCAGGGTCGCGCCGCGGTAATCGAGGTGATACAGGCCACGTCGTTGCAGCTCGGGCACCACCAGACGGACGAAGTCCTCGTAGCTGCCCGGCACGTTGTCGGCCGCCAGCACGAAGCCGTCGCAGGCACGCCCGCTGAACCATTCCTCGAGCCGGTCGGCGACGTCCCTGGCATCGCCAACGAACGGGTTACGCGGCCGCGCCCGGCCGCTGTAGCGAATGAAGTCGCGGACCGTCGGATTGCGGATGCCGCTCACCTGCAGCACCCGGTCGCGCATCGATTGAGTGCCCGAGATCCCGGCCAGCTCCTCGTCGCTGAAGGGCTCGTCCAGATCCTTGCTGGCAAAATCGAAGTTCAAGGCCTCGGACAGCAGCGAGAGGGCATCGACCTCCTCGAACAGCTTCTCGTTGAGCGCCATCTTGTCCTCGGCCTCGCTACGGGTGGGCGCGACCACGGTGTAGATCGACGGGGTCAGGGTCACGAGATCCGGGTCGCGACCATTGGCCTCGACCATGGCCTTGAAGGCAGCGTAGTCGCGCTGGCCGATCTCCAGTGATGGGAAGGTGGAGACGAATACCACCTCGCCCCAGCGCGCCGAGAATTGCTTGCCACGCGCGCTCTGACCGGCCTGGATGACCACCGGGTGGCCCTGTGGCGAGCGCGGCACCGTGAACGGTCCACGCGACTGGAAGAACTCGCCCTTGTGGTCCAGGCGATGCACCTTGTCCGGATGCGCATACAGACCGCTGCGCTTGTCGCAGACGATGGCATCGTCCTCCCAGCTGTCCCAGTGACCGAGCACCACCTCCATGAACTCGTCGGCCCGGTCGTAGCGGCGATCGTGATCGCCGTGCGCGGCGTGCCCCATGTTCAACGCCTCGCCGTCGTTCATCGAGGTGACCACGTTCCACGCTGCCCGGCCCTTGGTCATCAGGTCTACCGTCTGGAACTGGCGGGCGACGTGAAAGGGCTCGAAATAGGTGGTGGAGCAGGTGGCGCCGAGTCCGAGCCGGCTGGTCGCGAAGCCCATGGTCATCAGCACCGCGACGGGATCCATCTTCACGCAGCGGATCCCGTACTTGACGGTATGCGCGTGGTCGCCGCCGAGCCGGTCCGGCATCGCCAGCCGGTCGTCGAAGAAGCCCATGTGGAACTTGCCTGCTTCCAGGACCCGGCCGATGGTCTGGTAGTACTCGGGAGAATAGCTGTCGCTCCTGGACGCGGGGTGCCGCCAGGAGCTGACCAGATTCGTGCAGTTCTGTGCCTGTAGGAATCCCACCATGACGATCTGTCGCATTGCGCGTGCTCCGAGACTGTGGTTCTTGCCTGACCGGTCTGCCGCGGGCCGATGCCCAGCCTGTTTCTACCCCTGTTTCTACCCTGAACGCCCCGGCCTGTCGATTCGCGACGTGCCCAATCGGAGCGCCGGTCTTCATGAGTGCCGGGGTTCGAGGAGCCGACGCGCGCGCCGGCCGTCGCCGGGTCCTGCGCGCGCATCGCGCGTGCGAGAATCCGGCCCATGAACGCCGACATCCCCATCCGACACGCGCCGCGACCTGGCCTGGTCCGCGGTGTGCCCCGCCCAAGCGCATCAGCACGACCTGCACCCTCCAGTCGGCGGCAGCGCGCATGAGGATCTGCATCGAGGGGCCCAGCTGGATGGGGCTTTGGACCGAGGTCAGCGAGGCGGCGATCCGCGGTCTGGGCCATCAGACCCGGGTGTTCTTCCACAATCGCAAGACCCTGCTGGGCCGGTTGCGGCGCAAGCTGCATGGCCAGAGCCACAACGAATACATGCGCGCGCGCCTGCTCGAGGCGCTGGCCGAGCACCCGGCCGACCTGCTGCTGTCGATCCAGGGGCGACTGGACGTGCCGACCATCGAGCGGATCCGCGCATCGTGTCCGGGCATCCGCATCGTCTACTGGATAGGTGACCCCCTGCCACTGGACCGTTACGCGCTGGCGGCCAGTCCCGAGGCAGTGGATCTCTATCTGCTGCCGACCTTGGGGCTGCACCGGCAGATGCTTGAACGCGGGGTCGGGCACGCGGTGTATTTCCCGTTCGCCATCAGCCGCGCATGGCACCTGAACGTGCGACCCGATGTCGCCGAGCGGCGGCGTTTCGCCTGCGACGTCTCCTTCGTCGGCACCCACACCCCCGAGCGCGAGCGGATGATCGAGTATCTGGATGCGCGTCTGCCGGAACGGGTCGCGGTCTGGGGGCGAAGCTGGCGGCGAGCTCGACGCGTGCGCAGTCGCGGCCGACTGCACATGCGTGACACCTTGAAGGTGCACGCCTGCTCGAAGATCGCCTTGAACCTCCACCAGGGGGTGACCGCCAACGGCTTCAACATGAAGCTGTTCGAGATCCCGGCCGCCGGCGGATTCGAGATCACCGATCACCAGCCGGCCCTGGCCGGCACCGGCTTCGGTCATCTGATGCCCAGCTACTCGGATCTCGACGAGCTGGTCGAGCAGGTACGCTTCTACCTGGCCAACGAGACGGAGCGCGAGCGGCGGCGACGCGAGATCCTGGCGGTCATGCTCGAGCGACACACCTATGAGCATCGATTCCGGGTTCTGTTCGGCACCGCTGCCGAGCCGCGGCCACTGGTCGCCATCGACGGCCGGGATATCGATCTGACCCAGCGCGTGCTTCCGGCACCGGTCCCGGTCCAGGTCTGAGCTTCACCCCCACGACACCTGGTGGTGCCGGTCCAAGGTATCCGCGTCCGCGCCGCCGGCGGCGTGGACGGTGGTTAGAATGAGACCGGTCCTTGTATCCGTCGTCAGGAATCCGTCGTCAAGCGAGGCCAGTGCTCTTTCATGTCCGACAATCAAGACAAGGCGCCTTCGGGCAAGGAACAGACGCCCCGAATCGAGGTTCGTGTCGCCACCAATGCCGATATCGATGCCATCCAGGCGTTGTCCAGACAAGCCTATCCGGACTTCCCTATAGAGTCGGCCGCGCAGCTGCGCGGTCGCATCCAGAACTTTCCGCAGGGTCAGCTGGTGGTCGTCTACGAGCAGGCCATCGTCGGCTATTGCGCCTCGTTCATGGTCTCCGAGACCGTGGCCTTCGGTCCGCACGACTGGCACAGCATCACCGGCGGAGGTTTCGCCTCGCGACACGATCCGGATGGCGCCTGGCTGTACGGCATGGAGATGTGTGTCAGCCCCCGGCATCGTGGTCTGCGGATCGGCCAGCGGCTGTACCGCGCACGCAAGGCGCTGGCCGAGCGTCTGGGCTTGAAGGGGGTGGTGATCTGCGGACGGCTGTCGGGCCTGGCGCGCCGTATCGGCCGCGTCGGCTCGGCGGAGGCCTATGTGGATCAGCTGCGCGAACGCAAGCTGCGCGACCCCGTGATCTCCTTTCAGCTACGCAACGGCTTCGAGGTGGTACGGGTGATGCCCGACTACCTGCCCGAGGATCGGGAATCGCTGGGATTCGGCGTGCTGCTGGTGTGGAAGAACTCCAAGTACGTCGAGTATCCGCAGGATGCGACGGCTCGTAGCGGGGTGCGTGCCGGTCCGCCGGAGAGCGTGCGGGTGGGCATCGTCCAGTACCAGCAACGGCGTATCGGCTCGTTCGAGGAGTTCGCGCGCCAGGTCGAGTACTTCGTCGACGTCGTCGCCGACTACAACGGTGACTTCGTGGTCTTTCCCGAGCTGTTCACGCTGCAGCTGCTGTCGCTGGAGGAACGTTCGCTGCCGGCCGCCGAGGCGGTGGCCCGGGTGGCCGAGCATACCCCGGCGCTGAAGGCCCTGCTCAGCCGGCTCGCCGTGTCCTTCAACATCAACATCATCGGCGGTTCACATCCCACCCTGGACGACAGCGGCGAGCTGCGCAACATCTCCTATGTGTGTCTGCGCGACGGCTCGTTGCACATGCAGGCGAAGATCCACCCGACGCCGAACGAACGCTACTGGTGGGGTATCAGCGGTGGCTCGTCGCTGAATACCATCCAGACCGACTGCGGTCCCATAGGCGTGCTCATCTGCTACGACTGCGAGTTCCCGGAGCTGGGACGGCATCTCATCGATCAGGGCGCCAGGATCCTGTTCGTGCCGTTCTGCACCGACGAGCGTCAGAGCTATCTGCGTGTGCGCTACTGTGGACACGCCCGTGCGGTCGAGAACCAGTGTTACGTGGTGCTCGCGGGCAACGTCGGCAACCTGCCGAACGTGGAGAACATGGACATCCAGTACGCGCAGAGCTGCATACTCACGCCGTGTGATTTCCCGTTCGCGCGCGACGGCATCGCCGCCGACACCACCCCCAACGCGGAGATGGTGGCCTTCGCCGATCTACGGCTTGGCGATCTGGAGTCGGCGCGGCGTGCCGGCACCGTGCAGAATCTCAAGGACCGGCGCTTCGACCTGTACTCGGTGCGCTGGCGCAACAGACAGGACTGAGGAGCGGAACATGCTCAGACCGGTAAGACGGGTGGTGACCGGCCATGACGATCGAGGGCGTTCGATCATCGTCTCTGACGAGGTCTCACCACACACGCGCGAGAATCCGCTGCAGCCGGGACGCGGCCTGACCGACCTCTGGCGAACCTTCGGGTCACCGCCGAGCAACGAAGGGGCGGCCGATGCGGCGGCCACCGAGGTGGTGTTGAGTCCTCCCGCGGGTGGCAGCGTGTTCCGCTTCTTCCAGATCCTGCCGGAACGATTGCAGGCGAAGATGAGCCCCGAGGAGCGTCAGCGGGTCGCGGACGCGGTGTTCAGCGGCATGGGCGCGTCGCACAATCGCGATCGTCATGCGCGTCATCCTGGCATGCACACCACCGAGACGCTCGACTACATCATCCTGCTCAGCGGCGATGTGTCACTGTTGCTGGACGAGGGTGAGGTGCGGCTGAAGCCGTTCGACGTGGTGATTCAGCGTGGCACGAATCATTCCTGGGTCAATCATGGTGAGGAGCCGGCGTTGCTTGCCGGGGTGTTGATTGACGCGGTGCCGCTGAATCGTTAGCGCCCGGCGCGGTCGCGGCGACTCTGCGCGAGCAGGGCGTTCTGCGCATGGACCAGGGTGCATTCCACCTTGGTCGGCTCGGTGGCATGAAAGGCGTACAGGCGACACATGACCTCGATCAACACCCGGTCGGCACCGGGTGTTGATGCTAGCGTCCATGAGCAACGAAGAGCTGAGCCAGATCAACGAACGTCTGTTCGAGGCGTTTCGGGTCGATCACGCGACCTTGGGCAGACACCTGCACGAGCTGGCGGTCAGCCTGCGTGTCGCTGACATGGGTGGCGCGCGTGTCCACGCCCGGCGGATCGACCGGGAGTGTGGCGCGCACATCGTTTTCGAGGAGATCGATTTCTATCCGGCGCTGGAACGATTCCTGGAGCCCGAGGAGGTCCAGAGCTTGTATCGCGACCACGCCAGCGCGCTGCGGGTAATCGAGGGTCTGTGCTACGCGCGCGATGAGGCTCAGCTGCAGGCCCTGGATCGCCGTGAGCTGCTGCATCGTGTCGAGGCCATGCAGGTGCACGTGGCCGAGTGCGGTGAGCTGTTCGGGGTGATGGGTGGCCTGAGCACCGACGAGAAGCGCAGTCAGCTCATGAAGCTTCAGCAGTGGCGCGAGCGGGCCCCGGCCTGGCGGGAGGTGGCGGCTCTGAGGCAGGCTGCAGGTGACCGCTGCTGATCGCGGCGTCTATCCCGAGTATCCGGACCGCCCCGGAACGCAAGTAGCGCCGGCAACGCGATCCTCGCCCTGAGCATGCCGCGGCCCTGGCATATCGTGCCGATCCCGGTGCCGTCGCTGGAGGCAGCGGATCGGCGTGTCGGCGACAGGCTCGCCAATCGACTGCTGACCGGTGACCGGCTGCTCGCCGGCGGGGCGTCGGTCGCGCCCGGTGTAGCCGCGGGGCGCGGTGCAACCCCGACCGTCTATCTGGAAGACCACAGCAGCATCCAGCTCAGCACCGACGCCGATGCAGTGCGCTTTCAGTACCGCATGCTGGGGCTCGCCGGGGACGCTGACGTCTATCTGCTGGGCACGCCGCGCGCCCGGCATTTCGAACGTTATCTCGCCGACCGTGTCGGCCTTGTCCGACCGAACATCGTCAGCGTCGCTGGCGCGCGCGGTCGGCCTCGCGGTGCGCTGGCCGCACGCGCCATCGGGGTGGCGTGTCCACGCCGCTCAGCATCAGCAGTCGTTTTCATCCGCGGCGGCCCTTCGATGGGGCGGAGGCCGGGGACACCGTTGCCTGCGTGGGCACCGGGCGCGCCGCGAGCCAGCTGCGAATCGTCGACGTCTCCAGCCCGAGCGAATCCTTGCCAGGCTTGCGTGAGCTCCTTTGTCTGCTCGACGACTGCCTGATCGGTCCCGGGCGAGACAGCGGTGTGTTGCTGACGTTACCGATCGACCCGCCCGTGCGCATCCTCAGCTTCGTGGCGATTGGCGCCGACGCGATGTCCGTCGAGGCACTCACGGCAACGGTGCTGCGACGGGTGGTCACGTCATGAGTCGTGCAACGACGAACGGGCATTGACCGGTATCAAGACCCGCCGCTCGTGGTCTGCGCAGGATCGATACCGTGTCCGAGCCAGGCAGCGGCGGCTCGGTGCGTGTCGGTAAGCCATACCGGGGGTGCAAGATGTTCAAGAAGATCCTGATTGCCGTCGACGGTTCGGATTGCTCGGACAGGGCCGTGGAGGTCGCGGCCGACCTGGCCCTGCACTACGCGGCGAAGGTCATCGTGCTGCACGTGACCGAATCGATCGGTTCCAGTCGTTTGCCCACGGGCTTCGAGCAGATCGAGCGTATCGAGCATGTGCACATCACCGAGAACGACCTGCTGATGGGGGTCGCTCACCAGATTGTCGAGCGGGCCGCGGTGCGTTGCCTGGAGCTGGGCGTGGAGCACGTGGACCGACAGGTTCTCGCCGGCAATCCGCGCGCTGTCATCGTTCAGGTCGCCAAGGCGGAAGGCGTCGAGCTGATCGTCATGGGGCGTCGGGGCCTGGGACGGATCGCGGATATGTTGCTCGGCAGCGTCTCGCATCGAGTCACCCAGACCGCCGAGTGCGCTTGTCTGACCGTGCACTGATGTGCGCGGCGCCGCGCCCGCCGGGCCGCGAGCTGGCCAGGCTGTGAACGTGGCCACATAAAGACCGCCAGGCCAGCTTCCGTTACCCAGACTGAGGTCGCGCCCGAACGCCGGGTCGCTGCGGGAAACATCCGTCTGCCGCCGGAGGCTGTATCCATGATTCAATCGTTCTTCGCAGGCCGGTTCGCGCGAGCGACCGGTCGCGCCATGCTCTTGCTGCTCAGCTTGTCCACCCTGCTCGCCGGACCCGCGCAGGCGGAGCTATCCAAACCGCTCGGTCGGGTGATACTGACCGTGACCGGAAACATCAGCGGCACCAATGCCGAGGGTCGTGCCGAGTTCGACCAGGCCATGCTCGCCGCGCTCGGAATCCATCGTTTCTCCACCAGCACGCCGTGGACCGACGGCGCGCCCGAGTTCGAAGGGGTGCTGCTGGCCGATGTCCTGAGCGCGGTCGGTGCCCGTGGCGAGCGGCTCGACGTCATCGCCTTGAACGACTACTCCGCCGAGATCCCGCTCAGCGACCTGAAGAACTATCCGGTGCTGCTGGCCTGGGCCGTGAACGGGCGGCATCTGACCCGACGTGACAAAGGTCCACTGTGGATCATGTATCCGCTGGACGCCCATCAAGAGCTCAAGGAGAACCGCATCAACGATCGCTTGGTGTGGCAGCTGACCTCGGTCGAGGTGCGCTGAGCGACAGCCCGACCATAGGTGAGGTGCCGG
>JAGRHX010000193.1 GCA_020444775.1 Gammaproteobacteria bacterium | reverse complement strand
AAGAACCGCTATATCGGCCGGACCTTCATCATGCCGGGCCAGCAGGTGCGCAAGAAGAGTGTGCGCCAGAAGCTCAATGCCATCGGTCTGGAGTTTCAGGGCAAGAACGTCTTGCTGGTCGACGATTCCATCGTCCGGGGCAACACCTCCGAGCAGATCGTGCAGATGGCGCGGGACGCGGGCGCGCGCAAGGTCTACTTCGCCTCCGCCGCGCCGCCGGTCAAGTATCAGAATGTATACGGCATCGATATGCCGTTGGTCACCGAGCTGGTGGCGTTCAATCGCACCGAGGCTCAGGTGGCGCAGTCCATCGGCGCCGATTGGCTGGTCTATCAGACGGTCGAGGATCTCGTGGAGTCGGCCCGACAGGGCAACGAGGAGCTGACCGGATTCGATCTGTCCTGCTTCACCGGTGAGTACGTGACCGGGGGCGTGTCGGCGGATTATCTGCAAGAGATCGCCGATATGCGCAACGACGAGGTGCGTCAGACCCGGGCCGTTGCAAGTGGCGAGTGAGCGGTCACCGATTACTCGTTGGCTGGCACGGCTGTTGGCTTGTGCGTTCGTCTCGCTTGTGCGTTAGTCTATAGCTCTCAGTATCGCGTGATCACGCGATGCGGCGCCGATTTGAACCGTCAGCTTGCGGGCGCTGAAGAAATACGGCTAAAGCGAGGGGCGACCTGCTCCAGCGAACGCTGACGGCGGGTTTTTTTTCGCCCCACGGAGGCTTCTTCATGCCTGATCACGACCAACGCAAGACTGTCGGTCCTGCAACCCCGGAACTGCACGCTACCCATCCAGCCCCCTCGACCAGCCATGGCGACGCCTGGTCCGGTGAGTTCGATGCAGATATGTTTCGCTTCGAAACGCTCGCGGTGCGGCACGGACAGCGGCGTGGGCCGGAAGGCGAACACAACGATCCCATCTACGCCACCTCCAGCTTTGTCTTCGACAGCGCAGAGCAGGCGGCCCGTCGCTTTGCCGAGACCGAGCCGGGCAACGTCTACTCGAGATTCACCAATCCGACGGTCGCCAGCTTCGAACGGCGACTGGCCGCGCTCGAGGGGGCCGAGCACGGCGTGGCCGCCGCCTCCGGCATGGGGGCGATACTCACTACCATCCTGACCCTGCTGCAGGCGGGCGACAAGGTGGTCATGTCGCGCAGCCTGTTCGGCTCCACGCTCTCGCTGTTCGGTGGCATCTTCGCGCGCTTCGGTATCGAGAGCGTCACGGTCGATCCGTGCGACCTGGCGCAGTGGCGGTCCGCCATCGACGATCGCACCCGGCTGCTGTTCGCCGAGAGCCCCACCAATCCACTCGGTGAGGTCGTGGATATTGCCGAGCTGGCCGAGATCGCGCATGCGGCGGACGCGCTGCTGGTCATCGACAACTGTTTCTGCACGCCGGCCTTGCAGCAGCCACTCGAGTTCGGTGCCGACATCGTCATCCACTCCGCCACCAAGTTCCTCGATGGTCAGGGGCGCTGCGTGGGTGGTGCCGTGGTGACCCGCTCCAAGGCCCTCTACGACAAGCTGTTCGCGACCATGCGCACCGCCGGGGTGAGCATGAGCCCGTTCAACGCCTGGGTCTTTCTCAAGGGGCTGGAGACTCTCAAGCTGCGTATGCACGCCCACAGCGAACGGGCGCTGGTGCTGGCGCGCTGGCTGCGGGATCAGCCGCAGGTCTCGCGTGTCTACTATCCGGGCCTGGAGGAGAATCCGGGATACCAGCTCGCTCGGCGTCAACAATCGGCATTCGGTGGCGTGCTGTCATTCGACCTCGTCGGCGGTCGTGAGCAGGCCTTCAGCGTCATCAATGCCGTGCGTCTGTTCTCCATCACCGCCAATCTCGGCGATGCCAAGAGCACCATCACGCATCCGGCCAGCACCACGCACGGACGGCTCAAGCCCGAGCAGCGTGCCGACGCCGGCATCGGTGAAGGCCTCATCCGGATCGCGGTCGGCCTCGAGGACATCGATGATCTGACCGCCGATCTGCAGCGTGCTTTCGCGCAGATCGATGGCAGCGGAGCACGCGCCGATGTCGGCTGAACGGCGAGCGCGGTGCCAACGAGCGCAGGGTGATGGCATCGACACTGCCCGCCGCGCCGGGAGCGAGCGATGAGCCTCACGCAAGACGATATGGAGTCGATGCGATCCGTGCGTGCCGATCTGCTGGTCGCGTACGAGGCGGCGTTGGCGCGTGTCAACGGCGTCGCCGCGGTCGAACGGGCGCTGGATGTTGAGCTACATCCCGAGCTGACGGCGATGCTGGGTGGCGGTGCAATCAGCGCCGTGGCCATCGGCAAGGCCGCCGCCGCGATGATGCAGGGTGCGCGCGGCGCGCTGGGCGACCGTCTGGCATCGGGACTGGTGATCACCAAGTACGGTCATCTGCACGGCGTCGATTCGGATGACGGTCGTATCCGGATGCTCGAGGCCGCGCATCCGGTGGCCGACGCGAGCTCCCTGGCGGCCGGCCGCGCGCTGCTTCAGTTCCTGGACGAGCTGCCAGCGGACCGGCCGCTGCTGATGCTGGTCTCCGGTGGCGCCTCGGCGCTGGTCGACGTGCTGGCCGAGGGACGTGGCGCTGACGATCTGGCCCGGGTCACTCGATGGCTGCTGGCCGAGGGGCTGGACATCGGTCAGATGAACCGGGTGCGCAAGCGTATCTCGACGATCAAGGGCGGCCGGCTGGCCACGAGGATCGGCGACCGGCCGGTTGCGCTGTTGCTGATCTCGGACGTGCCGGGTGACGACCCCAAGGTCATCGGCTCCGGGCTGCTGGTCGCGCACGAGGAAGCCGACCTGGACGTCAGCGATCTGGACCTGCCGGACTGGCTCGAGGCGATGTGCGCGGAGGTGCCGGCCCTGGCGCCGGCCGAGGCATTCGCGCGGATCCAGACCCTGTTGGTGGCGTGCCCGGCCGACGCCCGCGAGGTTGCAGCCACGGCCTTGCGCGAACGGGGCTACCGGGTGCGCGAGCATATGCAACTGCTGGAGGGCGACGCGCTCTGCGCGGGTCTGCATCTGGCCCGCCTGAGTCGTGCCGAGGCCGGCTCTGTGCAGGTGATGGGCAGCGAGACCACCGTGCGTCTGCCGCCCGAGCCGGGCCGTGGCGGGCGCTGTCAGAGTCTTGCCCTGTCGGCGGCTCGTGAGCTGGCCGGGCGCTGCGCCGTGCTGCTGGCGGCCGGCACCG
>JAGRHX010000192.1 GCA_020444775.1 Gammaproteobacteria bacterium | reverse complement strand
AATCTGGACGAGATCGCCGCGGTCGAGGGTATAGACGTGATTCACATCGGTGCCAACGATCTGCTGGTCAGCATGGGCAAGCCCGGCCGCTTCGACGATCCGGCGATCCTGGATGCGCAGCAACGGGTGATCGAGGCGGCCCGACGTCACGGGAAGTTCGCCGGTTGCGGCGGCATTCGCGATCCCAAACGCCAGGCAGAGGTGATCGGGCGCGGGGTGCGCTTCGTCACCACCCAGGCCGACAGCGCCTTCCTCGGCGGTGCCGCGCGTCAATGGGTGGACACGGTGCGGGGCGACTGAGCCCGGATCAGGCCGCCCGGGCTCGCGGTGGATGTGTGCTGCGCAGCGACACCACCGTGAGCACGCCGGCGATGAACAATCCGGCGACCAGCCACAGGGCCAGCCGCGGCTGGCCCGTATCGAGCAGCACACCGATCAGTGTTGGTGCCAGCGCCGATCCGACATCGAGCCCCGAGTAGACATAGCCGAACACCCGTCCCGTGGCGCCCGGCGGGGTCACGCTGCGCACCACCAGGTCCCGGGACGGTGTGGTCAGACCGGACAGGAATCCGGCCAGCCCCACCGTGCCGACCAGCAGCGCGGCGCCCATGTCGAGCTGCGCGACCAGCACCAGCATGATCCCCGAGCCGCACAGCCCGGCGGTGATGATGGCGCCATGATGGCGGCTGCGGTCGGCGACGATGCCGCCGACGATCACCCCCAGCGCCGCGCCCAGCAGGAATCCGGTCAGGGCCGCGCCGGACAACGCCAGTGGTGTCTGATGCAGATCCTTGAGGATCGGCGGCAGGAAGTTCTGGATACCGATCAAGGCGGCCGCGAGCAACAAGAAGAAGCCAAAACACATCAACAACGCCGGATTGGTGAGCAGTGACGCGCTGCTCGTCGGCGCGGCGCCGGACCGGCCGGCAACCTTGCCCGGCCGGTCGTCACGCAACAACTCACGATTGAGCCACAGCGTGAACAACATCACGAAGGCCATGCCGGACGCGACCATCAGCGCGCCGCGCCAGCCGATCACGCCGGCCAGCACCAGCATCAGGGTCGGCGCCGCGGCCCAGCCCAGGTTGCCGCCGAGCGTGTGCACGCTGAAGGCCCGACCGAGCACCCGTTCGCGCACGCTGGCATTGAGGATCGAGAAGTCGACGGGATGGAACACACAGTTGCCCAGCCCCGCGAACACCGCGATCGGATAGAACATCCAGAACGAGCCTACACTCGCGTAGACCAGCACCGACAGGGCATACAGGAACAATCCGGCGAACAGCACCTGGCGCGCACCGATCCGATCCACCAGCACACCGGCCAACGGCTGGCCGATACCCGATGCCACGAAGAAGGTGGTCATGATCAGGCCGAGCTGGGTGTAGCTGGCGCCGAACTCGGCCGCGATGAAGGGGAACAACGGCGGCAACGTGAGCTGCATGAAATGACTCATGCCATGCGCCGTGCCGACCAGGCCGATGGTGAACATGTCGCGCCGCGTGGTGCGGTCATCGCTGGACGTGGTGGCGATCGGGTCGGTGACCGGATCGAGATCCGCCCGGGCGATGCCGGGCTGCTGGCCGGGTGCGTTGGTGCTCATGTCGCGAGTGTACTGCCTGGCCGGGTGAACAGCACGCGCCTCGAGCGACCGGACAGGTGAGCGCAGCCGCAACGGTGGGCCGCGCAGGTCACACCCGAAGCCGACTCCGGTGCGGGCGCTCAGAACGCGTCCGGGAACTCCGCCCGCAGCCGCTCCACCGGAATCGCGATGCCATAGCCGCCGGCCATGTCCTTCCAGGTGTTGACGCCGATCACCCGGCCCTGCTCGTCGGTCAACGGTCCGCCACTGTTGCCGGGATTGATGGTCGCGTCGGTGACCAGGTTCTCGCCGTTGCGCGCGGTCAGGATCCCAGCGGTGACGTAATCGCGTCCCTGCAACGGACTGCCGAGGGCGAACACCCGCGCACCCTGTCCAACTGCGTCCGAGGCGGTGATCTCGACCGCGGGAGTCTGGAAACCGTCCAGCTTCAACAGCGCGAGATCGTAGCGTTCGCTGACCTTGACCAGGCGAGCGTTCAGCTCACGCTTGTTCTTCAGCACGATCTTGAAGTTGTTGGCGACCCGCGCCATGGAGCTGCGAAAATCGAACTCGGACTTGCTGGTGTTGAACTTGCGACGGGCCTCTTCGTAGGCGCGACGCGCCTCGTTGTATTCCTGATCGCGGCTGCGCTTGTGGTCTTGCAGTCGCTGCAGGTCATACTCGAGCTCCTTGCGGCGCAGGCTGCTCGTTTCCTTGCGAATGGCCTTCTCGTACTCGGCGATGGTCTCGTTGAGCTTCTGGCGCTGCGCCTGCGCGCGCTTCAACTTGGCCTCATAGGCCTCGAACTGCGACTCGGCCGCCTCCACCTTGTCACGGGTGCGCTGCCACTGCTCGGTCTGCGAACCGCGCACCACGTGCTTGTTGGTGACCAGATAGCCATCATCGGTCACGAAGAAGCCGGAACCGTGGCCCATCGGTGTATGCACCGTGACCACCGCCAGCGAGGTCCGCTCGACGTCGGTGCGCGGCGGATGCTGCTCGAGCAGGCCGGCCCGCAAATCGTCGCCGTCGGTCGCGCTTTGCTGCACACCGGACGGCGTGCGTGATGCCTGACCGGGTGGTGGTCGATCGCTGAAGATCCAGCGGCCGCTCGAATCCTTGTATTTGTAGACCTGGGCTCGAGCGTCCTCGCTGGCCGGCGGCCCCAGACAGCCGAGCAGCACCGCCAGACACACGCTCAGACCGGCGGGCGGCGCACGCCGCCACGCCAGCTTGCAGACTCTGTTGCTGAACAAGGCCATCCTTTTGTCTCTCCACGATTCGTCCCAGACACCAACAGGGGTCGCGGCGGACGGCCAGTGCATGTCCGCTGCATGCTTCAACGGCGCACGAGGGCGCGAACTGAACCCGCCGACGCAACGATGCGGCAGACGGCTCGAAGCGGTCGCATCTCGACTGCACGGCTGTTGTAGGATCAGCATCACGCGCGATCGAGGCACGATCGTCGTGTCCCTGTCCGCCGTCACCGGCACGTTCGCAACGCCTTCGGCCTATCGGCACCTAAAGTGCCCTTCGGGAGGTCAGCATGACCGACAGCGATCTGGCGATGAACTTCGCCAATGAGCACGATGCGCCGCTCATGTACATCCAGCGCATCCACAAGTACTACGGAACCTTTGGTTATAAGCCCTATCGCTGGGCGCAATACACCAACGTGCCGTTCACGCCTCTGCGCAAACCGTTGGCCCAGAGTCGTGTGGCGCTGGTCACCACCGCCGCGCCATTCCAGCCCGACAAGGGCGATCAGGGGCCAGGGGCCGCCTACAACGCTTCGGCCAAGTTCTACGAGGTCTATACCGACAGCACCGACGCCGATCCGGATCTGCGCATCTCGCACATCGGCTACGACCGCAAGCACACCGCGGCCACCGACCCGAACGCCTGGTTTCCGCTCGCGGCCTTGCGGCGCGCGGTGGATGCCGGCCGGATCGGCTCGCTCACGCCGCGCTTCTATGGCGCCCCGACCAATCGCAGTCAGCGCGTGACCATCGAACAGGACGCCGCGCGCATCCTCGAGCTGGTCGAGGAGGACCGGGCCGACGTCGCCGTACTGGCCGCGGTTTGACCGGTGTGCCATCAGACCGTGAGTCTGATCGCACGCCATCTCGAGGCCGCCGGCATTCCGACCGTGATCATGGGCTGCGCCAAGGACATCGTCGAGAACGTCGGTGTCCCGCGCTTGTTGTTCAGCGATTTTCCACTCGGCAATCCGGCCGGCAAGCCGCACGACCAGCAATCGCAGGACCAGACCCTGGACCTGGCCCTGGCCTTGCTGGAGTCGGCCATCGCGCCACGCACGACGCTGCAGTCACCACAACGTTGGGACGAGAGCGGTGACTGGAAGCTGGACTTCTCGAACGTAGACAGGATGCCGGCCGAGGAGGTCGAGCGTCGCAAGCGAGAGTTCGAGGCGCAAAAGGCCATCGCCCGCGCCAAGCGCGAAACCGGCACCTGAGGGTGCCGTCCACCGGCCACGCGGATGACGGCCGGGCCGGACTGACTCCGGCCGCCATCCGCGACGCCGACTCCTCACCAGGCGTGGAGCCGAACCGATGAAAGCCGTTCGCTTGACCGCGTTCGACGGTCCCCGGGGACTGCAGCTGCTGGACCTGCCGGAACCGCGTCCTGGCGAGAACGAGGTGCTGGTGCGGATCCGCGCGGCCAGCCTGAACTATCGGGATCTGGTCATCGCCCGCGGCAGCTACGCGCAGATGCAGCTACCCATCATCCCGCTGTCGGACGCGTCCGGCGAGGTGGTCGAGGTGGGCAGTGCGGTGAAGCGCTTCGCGGTCGGTGACCGGGTCTGCCCGCACTACATCATGGACTGGGTCAGCGGGCCGCCGGCCGCTGACACGGCTCGACGCCGCCTGGGCGGTCCGACCGACGGCGTGCTGGCGGAGTATGTGTGCCTGCCCCAGCACGCGCTGGTGCGCGCCCCCGCCAATCTATCCCACGTGCAGTCGGCGACCCTGCCGATCGCGGCATTGACCGCCTGGCAGGCGTTGTTCGTGCGCGCGAGCCTGACGCCGGGCCAGACCCTGCTCACCCAGGGCACCGGCGGTGTCTCACTGTTCGCGCTGCAGCTCGCCCGGGCCGCGGGGGTCCGAGTGATCGTCACCTCGAGCTCGGCCGAGAAGCTGGAGCGCGCGCGGGCACTGGGTGCCAGCGCCGGCATCAACTATGCCGAATCGCCGGACTGGCCGGGACAGGTGCTGGCCCTGACCGACGGCCAGGGCGCGGACCACGTCATCGAGGTGGTCGGTGGCAACAATCTCAAGCGCTCCATCGCCGCCACCCGCATGGGTGGCACCATCAGCATCATCGGCTTTCTGGAGAGCGCCGAGGGCGCCATCGATCTGCGTGACGCATTCCGCCTGGTGGTCAACGTGCATGCCATCTCGGTAGGCGCACGCGACGGTTTCGAGGCGCTGGTACGCGCCGTCGAGCAGAACCATATCGAGCCGGTCGTGGATCGGGTGTTCGGCATGGACGATTGCCGTGCGGCCTACGAGCAGCTGGCATCGGGACGACACTTCGGCAAGGTCGTCATCGAACTCTGAACGCGGTCCTGGTGATGCGCCACGAGGGCGAGACCGGGTGCCCCGGCCGAACGGGCAGGAACTCAGCCGCGTCTCCGTCCACGTCCCGCCCAACCAAGCAGCGCGAGCCCGAGCAGCATCAGTGGCGCGGGTTCCGGCACTGGCGTGCTGCCGCCGCCGTCGATGCGCAGGCTGGACGAGAAATACAAGCTGGCATCACCGATCGAGTCCGGATCGGTCTGCACGAGGTAGAAACCCGAGGTGGGTGCCTGCAGGGCGACCCGGAAGCTGGCGAGCGCCGTCTCGCCGAGCGCCAGGGTGAAATCCCAGCCCAGCGCCATCGCCACGTCGTCCTCGAGGCCGACGGGCACACCGTTGCTGTCGTCCAGGCTACCCGCCAGGAAGTTCAGATCCAGATCGCCGAAGACGAAGCTCGGCTCGTCGATCTCGAAGGACTGGCCAGCGGCCGGCGTTCCCTGGGTCGAGCCATTCTCGTTGAAATAGGTGTTGATTGCGCGGTCGATCTCGTGATCGAGAAAGAGCTGCAGCGAATGCATGCCGGCACTGCTGAAGCTGATCCGCAGCTCGCCCAATCCGGTGTTGTAGTCGAAACCACTGTCGTCCATGCCGCTGACTCCCCCCAGGTCGGGCTGGGTCTCGTCGTCACAGGGGGTGAACAGCGCAAACGGCGAGCAGGTGCTGCTGCCATCGAGGTTGATGCCGTAGCCGGTCAAGCCGATCTCCACCGCGGCCACCGGTGTGCCGTGCAGCGTGGCGACCAGCACTGCGCCCAGCAGACCCGCCGAAAGTGCCCCACGCTTCGTCATGTCGAATTTCCCCGTGCAAACCGTTTCGATGCGCAATGATCAACGCGGCGACACGAAGCAATAACCGAGCCAGAACATCAGGTACGACAGCCGGTCCCGGAAAATCCATGAGCTCGCGGCAGCGGTAATGGATGCGTGCGTGGATGTGTAAAGAATACTGACAGTCGCGAACGCGACGGTTCTCCAGGAAATTCCGCTTCGTTCCCCGGAGCTCGCTCAATCCCTTGATCCAATTAGAGTTCAGGCACGAACGGACTGAATCCGGGCGGTCGGTGAGGAATCGATGGTTGTAAGCTTTTCCGACAGCTCGGCAGCCGCGAGAACCGCGTGCGACTCAGCCGCGCCCCCTGCGCATCAGCAGCCAGCCCACCAGCACCAGGTCATACAGGCCGTGGATGACGATGGGCACCAACAGGTTGTCGGCAAGGACGAATGCCACGCCCAGATACAGACCGAGCAGCGCGGCGAACAGCGCATAGGCCCGGCTCACCCAGTGCACCAGGCCGAACAGCGCACTGGCCAGCAGCAGACCCGTCAGGGCGCCGGCCTGCTCGGCGATGAAGCACTGCAGCACGCCCCTGAACAGCGCCTCCTCGCCGACACCCGCGAGCAGACACAGCAAGATGCGCTGCGCAATGGAGGCCTCCTTCAGCAGCGGCAACAGCAGTCTGCGCGCCACATCGTGCAATGCATCCACCGCCGGCACACGCGCCCACAGGCTGCCGAGCACCAGTGCGAGCACCGGCACGGTCGCCAGCACCCCGGTCAGCAGGCCGCTCGCATCGAGGCTCAGCCGCGCGAATGCCGGGGTGCCCGTCAGCCACCCCAGCACCAGCGCGACCAGCACCAGCCCGGCCTGGAAGATCAGCGCGAAACGTATCAAGGCGCCCGGTCTCGAGGCGCCGGGTCCCGAGCGTCCTGATCAATCACCGGACGCGCACCACCTGGAGACATCAAGCCCCGCGCTTCTTTATCCGGAACGTCGGACTGCCATAGTGCACGTAGTCCGCCCAGTCCACCGAGCCCTGCGCCTGGACCGCGCGACGCCCCGCCTGCAAGGCCTCGCCAATGCTGTCACCAGCGGTGATGCCCGCGTAGAAGACCCGCCCGAAAGCCTTCGCGGGCTCGTCACCGACCGGCCAGTAGGTGCCCAGATAGTTGGCGACCCCGGCCCGCAGCATGGACTCGGCCAGGCCGATGTTGGTCTCGATGCGGCGCGCGGTGCCTCGCCCACCGTCACGCTCGGCGCTGGAGCGGACCCGGGCCAGGTCACGCACCCGTGCGGATTCACAGGCGTTGAAGAATACCAGGGCGGGCAGATGCTCGAGTCGCGCGGCCTCGGCGCCGGTGAACACCCGTTTGCCGTGACACAAAAGACCGCTGCGGGTCCGGTTGATCGGATCGAAGAAGGCGTGCCCGGCATAGTGCACGACGTCATGACGACCAGATCTGAACGCGGCGCGGAGCGCGCTGAGGGTCGCCTCCTGCTCCCACAGCTCGGTCACCTCGATGGCCGGATGCGCGCGCAGGATCTGCCGTATCGCCTTGCCTTCCTCGTCGGCGCCTGGCAGATCACGGGTCGGATTGACGACCAGCAACACCGACAGGGTCCGCTCGAGTCGGCGCTCCTCCAGCCACTTGGCGACGCTCAGATCCTCAGCCTCGTACTTGCGACTGAGGCCGAGTCCGACGGCCGGGAACCAGGCCTGCTCGGCCTCGGTGACGTTGATGGTCTCCCAGGGGATGCGGCTGGTCCGCGCATCATGAATCACCATCAGCGGATGCTCGCTGAAGGCCGCGAGTCCCTTGCGGACCAGCAGCGGCAGGGTGAGCTCGGCCAGCGTGCGGCCGAAAGCGGGCAGGCTGGAAGCATCGAAGGCCTCGGTCTCGATGCGTGCCAGATGCGCGTTCAGCGCGACCCCGTCGATGTCGATCTCGTCAGTGAACACCGTCGCCCGGGCGCCGGCAGTGAGCAACGAGGCGCGCAAGGTGAACGAGGCGTCCACCGAAGGGTCCGTGATGCTCGCCGACAGCGCCGGCATCTCGCGCACCAGCAGGTATACCGGCTGGGGCGGCGCCGCGACCAGCTCCCGGTCGTCAGCCGGAGCGAGTGGCGGCTGCGGTGCCGCGGGCAGCGTCTCCAGGGAAACCGTCACCTCCAGATCGTCGAACAGACTGGTGTTGGCGAGTCCCAGGATCTCCTGATGCAGCTGCTGGAAACGTTCGCGATCGTTCTCGACGAACACGATCGAGCGCAGCGCACTGCCGGAACCGCTGCTGGCATCGCCGATGCCACGCAGGAAGCCCTCGACCAGATTGGCCAGCACCTCGCCGACCGGCATGCCCGAGCCGGCGCCGAACAGGACCGTGCCGAACTCGTCCACGCGGGTCCGGGCCAGCACCCGGGCGACGTTCTCGGCGACCTGCCGCAACAACTCACCGGAGAGATCGTCATAGGTGCCCAGCCCCGCGAACACGACCATGTCGGTGCGCAGCCTGGAACGGTTCGCCGGCAGCACGAACACATCACCGACGTTGGCCCGGAACAGACGTCGCTCGGCGAAGTCGCTGATCGCGCCGTCGATCTGCTCATCGATGGCACGTGCGGCACCGGCCGGCGGCACGTCCTTGAACACCCCGAGCACCAGGGCACGCGTGTTCAGCTGGGTGATGTCACCGTTGGCGACCACCAGATCCACCCGCGACTGACGCTTGCGACCGATCACGATGGGCTCGCTACTGAGCACACCGGGCACCGTCACCGATGGCGCATTGCTGGCGTCACGCTCGGGTTGCGCCGGTGCCACGAACTCGTCGAGCAGATGACGCAACTCGCGTTCGCTGATCTGCTCGCCGGTCCGTCCCTCGAACGGCGTCTGCGATAGCGCCGAGCCACGCACTTCACGGATCACACCGCGACGACTCGGCGACCACTGGCGCGCGAGCACCTCGGTGTTGCCCGTCTCGAGCAGGTCGATCACCGCACGGGTAACATCGGCGTTGTTTGGCAGACTGCCGTGCTTCTCCTCGACGTACCAGGTCGAAACACCATCGATCCGGGCAAAGTCGAGCGGCACCGTGCCGTCGCCTTCCATTGAGGTGGCAAAGACGAACTCGTCGTCCTGCAGACGAACACCGACGATGGTCTCCTGATCGATCCCGGCGATCAGCGCCATGCGCTCGTTACCCGCGCTGAGCTGCGCGTGTATGGCTGGCGCTTCACTCAGCAAGCCCGGTCGTGGTGCGATCCCGGTCGGCGGCCAATTCACCGGGTCGTACAGGTCGATGGCCGAGTATCGCTGCGTCGCGGGCAGCATCTGATACAGGCCGGGGAAGGTGTTGAAGACCTCGTTGACCAGATCCTGGTGCGAATTCACCACGTCCAGCGCGGCGACCTTGCGGACCAGATCGTGATAACCCGACAGCGCCTGCACCGGTGAGAAGGAGCCGAAGTTGGGCGTGCCCAACATCACCAGTCGCCGGACCAGCGCTTCCTGGTCCTCGTCCTGCAGATGCTTCAGCGCGGCGCGCGCGACCAGCCCACCCATGCTATGGGCGACCAGGTAGACGTCTCCGAAACCCTCGCGTGCCTCGCCCTCGATACGCTGGGCGAGCTCGGCGCCGAGCGCGGCGATGTCCTGTCGCCAGTCGAAGGGATGGAAGTCGGCATCGAATCCCGCCAGCCGCAGCTTGAGCTTGATCTTCAGGTAGGCCAACAGCACCACGCCGGTGGCCTTCACATCCGGATCGCCGTCCGGCAGGCGCAGCGTATGCCAGCGACCGGCGATGATGTCGAACGGATCGATCCAGATGACGTCGTCCAACAGCAGGCCGGGCTCGCCCAGCTTCGAGCCCATGATGCCGGGCAGGATCAGCACCCGCGGCCCGCCACGCACCCGCGCCGCCCGCGACCGGACGCACAACGAACGTAGCTCCTCGTAGTTCTCCTCGCCGAAATACGCTTCGAGCTGCGCCCGATGCTCACCGCTCATCAGCGCCTGCTCGACGGTGGCGTCGTTCATCACGAAACCGGCGTCGCGGCGGGCGACGGCCGGGGCCTGCGCCACGGCCGTTCGGCCGCTACCGCGCGCGGTGCTGCGAGGCCGCTTCTTGCCGCTACCCGGGGTCCTGGAACGCTTCTTGGTGGCCACTGGCTGCTCCTTTGTGCCTGGTCGATTCGTTCCCGATTCTCATACAGACAACGAACCGTATGCACAGTGAGATTACGCACACAACAGCACGGTCCGCTGCGCCAGCCAGCGGTTGAGGGGCGTGCCTGACGCTGGCCGGGCACACCCCCACAGATCCGAGAAGCGACTCAGTCGTTCGCGGTCAACACCAGCGTGCCGGTGGTGGACAGCTGGCCGCCAGTGCCATTGACCACGCAGGTACGGGCGTTGGTCTGCTTGCCGGCAATGCCGTGGACACCGTCCTCCGCGGTCCCGGACAGCTGCCTGTAGGCCTCTACCAGCAACTGCATGCCGTACATGCCAGAGTGGTTGAAGGACAGTCCACCACCGTTGGTGTTGATCGGCAAACGACCGCCCGGGGCCGCGTCACCGTCCTTCCAGAGCCGGTAGCCCTGACCGGGTGGCGCCAGCCCGAGCATCTCGGCGGTCAACGCGGCAGTGATCGTGAACGAGTCGTAGATCATGGCCATTTCCATGTCTCGCGGGCCCAGACCCGCCATCTCATAGGCGACCTTCGACGAGGCGGCCGCCGAGGTGGCGGTGAAATCACCCATCTCGAGCATGTTGGCATGACTCATGGACTCGCCGGCACCGGCTATCCAGACCGGGTTGGTGCGCAGGCTGCGCGCGATCTCCGGACGGGCGACCAGCACCGCGCCACCGTAATCCGTCACCAGGCAGCAGTGGTACAGGGTCAACGGCCAGGACACCGGCCGCGAGTTGGCGACGTCCTCGAGCGTGATGGGGCCACCAAAGGGATTGGTCTCCTTGGAGAACATCAGCGCGCGGGGATTGAGCATCGCCCACTGCCGGGTGACCACCGCGACGTGCGCGAAATCCTCGGGCGTGGTGCCATAGCGATGCATGTGCCGGACCATCGCGTGGGCGTAGGCCGATGGCGCGCCGAGCAGACCATAGGCGGAGGTCATCTCGGTACCGGGGTCGACCTCACCTGGCGCGCCCTTGGGATAGCTGCCGGCCTTGCCCCGGTAGGACCAGCCGGCCTGACCGTGGCTGACCAGCGCGACGTCGATGATGCCGGCGTAGATCGCGGCCAGCGCATGATGCACGTGGACCTGGAAGGAGCAGCCGCCAATGGTCGTGGTATCGATGTATTTCGGATGCAGGCCGAGATGCTCGGCAAGCTCGGTCGACCAGTTGGCGGAGAAGATCCCGTCAATCTCGCTGATCGGGATGCCGGTCTGCTCGGAGACGTTCTTGATCGCTTCGATATGATGCTGCAGCGAGGTCACCTTGGGACCCCGCTCCTCGGGATAGCCGATCTCGTTGGACTCGGCTGCGCCGACGATGGCGGCGGCTTTGGACAGGTTCGCGGCCATCTTCAATCCTCCACCACGCGCCAGAACGGAATGTAGGTGTCCTCGTCGGCAGGCTCGAACTCGACCCGCACCGGGGCACCGATCCGGATCGATTCCGGCTTCTGCGGGTCCACTCCGCGCAGCACGGTGAGCATGCGGTCACCTTCCTTGAGATCGATGTAGGCGGTCACGAACGGGGCCTCCTCGGCCCAGCCGCCGGCGGCACGATGCTGCACCGCGTAGGTGTGGATTCGGCCTTCGCCGCTGCCCTCGATCCATTCCAGATCGGTGGAGTGACAGAAAGGGCAGATGAGGCGTGGGTACCAGTGCACGCGATTGCAGCTGGTGCAACGCGGCAACATCAGCTTGCCCGCCTTGGCGCCGTCCCAGAACGGCTTGGTGTGCTGCCCCTGTTTGGGGATGGGCTTGTTGTAGGCCACGGGTGATGCTCTCCGTGATGGGTGGTGGTCGTGCAAGGCGTGCCGATAGGGCGCTTGCCGGCCGCCAGTATAGCGTTCCCGATTGTCGCCTTCCGATCCCTAGAGGCCCGGCGAGTCGAGGCCGGGAGTCGGGGCGGGTGAGAATTGCCCGGTAAAGCGCGTATCCTGTGCGGCCCAGCATGCCCTCGAGCCGCACCCGGAGCCGATTGGCAAGGCGCCGGGCCGGCCGCGCGTCCGCACAACTCGGCACAACGAGGAGAGACGATGACCGCAGCCCGCCGGCACCACCGGCTGACAGGCGAGTTCCCCATGCACCGTGGTGACGTGTTGCTGGAGCCCACGATCGCCTACGAGACCTGGGGCAGCTTGAACGCCGCTGCCAGCAATGCCGTGCTGATCTTCACCGGATTGTCGCCGTCGGCGCACGCCGCGTCCTGCGACGCCGATCCGACGCCCGGCTGGTGGGAAGGCATCGTCGGTCCGGGTCTGGCGATCGACACACAGCGCTATTTCGTGATCTGCGTGAACTCGCTGGGCAGTTGCTTCGGCTCCACCGGGCCCGCCTCCATCGACCCCAGGAGCGGGCGCCGTTACGGGCTGCGCTTTCCGCTGTTGTCGCTGGAAGACGTGGCGCGGGGCGGCTTCGAGGTGTTGCAGCATCTGGGCGTGCAACGGCTGCACACCCTGGTCGGTCCATCGATGGGCGGTATGAGCGCGCTCGCTTTCGAGCTGCTGTTCCCCGGGCTCAGCGAGCGGCTGCTGCTGATCTCCACGTGCGCACACTCACTACCCTTCGCGGTTGCGCTGCGTTCGCTGCAGCGCGAGATGATCCGTCGCGACCCGGCCTGGCGTGGGGGCGAGTATCCGGCCGACGCGGTGCCGGTGCAGGGCATGCGTCTGGCGCGCAAGCTGGGCATGCTCACCTACCGATCTGCCGAGGAGATGCAGCAGCGTTTCGGCAGGCGGCGCGTACCGAGCGATCGCATCGACGACGATCCGTTCGGCATCAGCTTCGAGATCGAGTCCTACCTCGAGCACCATGCCAATCGTTTCACCGGGGAGTTCGATCCCAACTGCTTCTTGTACCTGTCGCGCGCCAGCGATCTGTTCGACGTCGCCGAGCATGCCGACGGCGTCAGCAACGCGCTGGGACGGATACGAGCCCGGGAATCGATGGTAATCGGGGTGAGCTCCGATTTCCTGTTTCCGATAGCGCAGCAGAAGGAGCTGGCCAGCGGCCTGTCCGGTCACGGCCGCGAGGCGCGATTCGTCGAGATTGCTTCGCTGCAGGGGCATGACTCCTTTCTGGTCGACATGCCGGGTTTCCAGCCCGTCATCGGCGAGTTCTTCGCTGCCTGAGCGTCGCGAGACCGCCTGGACTCGCGAATCGAACGGCGGGCAGGTCACACGCGCCCGCCGCTGGCCTGCGTGAGGACACGCCGTCCGGATCAGGTGTCGACATTCAGATTTCCATCGTTGAGCAGATCGTTGATGATCTGCTGGTCGGTCAATGTACCGCCGCCGGTCAGATCCACGCCCTCCAGGTAGACATGCGTGGTGGCCTGGAAGAACACGCCGCCGTCATGGTCGACGCTCAGTCGCGTCTCGGAATCACCGTCGGCATCGAAGTCGCCGTAGTCGAAGCTCAGGTAGTCGGTCAGCGCGGTGGACTCTTCACCGAGCAACAGCTCCGAAAGATCCAGGATGTCACCGCCTGGCCCTGCGTTGAAGTCCATCACGTAGTCGGCGTCAGGGCTCGCGATGCTGCCACGATCATTGGCGCCCCAATGGAAGGTATCGCTACCGTCACCACCGGTGAGCTGATCGCTGCCGGCGCCGCCGGAGATGACATCGATCCCACCGTCGCCGCTGAGGATGTCGTTGCCTGCACCGCCGTACAACTGGTCCGCGTCGTCTCCGCCTGACAGCGTGTCGCTACCGTCGCCACCTTCCAGGCGATCCATACCGGCCTGCCCCTGCAGGACATCATCTCCACGCTCACCTTTGAGCAGGTCGTCGCCGAGCCCACCCTGAAGCTGGTCATCACCGTCGCTGCCGGACAGGATATCGTCTCCCGCACCGCCGAACAGCACATCGACCCCGTCGCCGCCGACGAGCACGTCCTGCCCGGCGCCGCCGTCCAGGGTATCGTTGCCCGCGCCACCTTCCATGATGTCGTGGCCATCCGCGCCGCTGAGCACATCGTCGCCGGCCAGACCCGAGATGAAGTCATTGCCAGCGGTGCCGTTCTCCATATCGTCGCCGTCGTTGTCCACAAGGCTGTTGCTGATGGATTTGAGCGACAGGGTTGCGCTGTCGCTGTCACCGTCGTCATCCGTGATCGTGTAGCCGATCTCCTCGGGAGCAATGGCCACGGCGGCACTGTCGAGCAGCACCGGCACGAACCGCACGCCACGCACGAGCGCCGATCCAGCGCTGCCCATCTGCACCTCGATCCGCCCGATACCACTCAGCTCCGGGAACAGATTGTTGTGCCACTGCGTGCCGCTGACGGCGGTGGTCGCCATCTCGTGACCATCGATGTGATAGGCCGTGATCGTGAATACCTCCGACGAGCCACTCAGACTGTCTGCCTCCAGGTCCAGAGACTGAACACCATGGGCATACAGGTTGGTGTCGAAGTCGATGACGAGCCGCTCTCCGTCGTTCATCGTCGAGCCACCTATCCCCACACCACGCACGCTGCCGGAGCCATCGTAGTTGATGCTGCCGTCGGGCGAGCTCAGCAGTATGCCCTTGCTGACACCTTCGGCGATCTCGCTCGATGCGCCGCTCTCGAAATCCTGACGCACCGTGGCACCCGTAGGCGGCGATGGCACCACCGCAGGTGTGTACTTGTAGTAACCCTCGGTGTTGAACACGAGCGCGCTGGAGTCGGTCGTGTTGGTCAAGGTCAACACACCGTTGGCATCGACGCTGTAGCTGTAGCTCGAGCCATCGCTGCTCGCCGTCGCAGTCAGCGTTCCACCTGTTGCAGTGGTCAGATCGATCGTATCGCCGCGATATAGGATGGACGTGACCTTGGCGTTGTCGATCGTGTAGTCGGCACCAGCGCCCTGACTGGAGAATGTCGTAAAGCTCGTGCTGAGCGCAACGCCACCATCAGTGCCAGCGCCCGTCAAGACATTGCCCTCGAGCTCGGTCTCGAGCGCGAACAGGGTATCCGTGTCATCGTTGGCGATAGGCTTGCCATCGACGATGGTAATGGTCACGGTGGTCGGCGCGGTCTGGTCGCCATCGCTGTCAATCGCAACGAAAGTCAGATCGAAGGTATCGCCTTCGACCACGGTCGATGCCTGGAAGTAGCTATAGTCACCGCTCGAGAAATCGAACAGCAGCTTGCCTTCCACAAAGCCGTGACTGGTTCCATCCAGGCTCAGGATATTGCCGGCGACTACAGGGAAACCACCGCTGTTGCTGATCGTTCCCGTGTTTGCATCATAGGTGAACGTAACCTTGGTGTCGGGGGTGCCGTCCGCGTTGGTATCGAGCATGACGGCAATCGACTCGATCGACCCACCATCCGCACCGTAGACCACATTCTGGGTGCCGCCCGTGAAGACGACGCTGCCGCCAAAGGCTTGAGGCACGGTGCTCAGCAGCTCTTCCTCCAGCTTGGTCAGATCCGGCACGTTGATCGCCGGATCCACGGTTCCGGAGGCGTCGGCGTCGACGTTGTGAATGGCATCCAACGCGCTGAAATCGGTGATACCGGTGCCGATTCCAACCGCGAACGAAGCCACGTTGTTGGCACTGGCGAAGGTATCCCATCCCGAGGCACCGACCGGGTTGAAGGTGTTCCCCGAGGTTGGAACACCATCTGAGATGAAGTATGAGATCGTCTGGAGATCGGCGCTGTTCATGTCCAGCACGCCGTCGCCGTTGGCATCGAGGGCATCGATGGTCTTGTTCAGGCCGTCCTCGTAGTTCGTGCCGCCACTGCCATTGATGGCCTCGATCGCGGCAAGCACGGATGTCAGATCGGTGTACGCGTTGCCGCCGTTGAGCACCTGCGCACTACTCTCGAAAGTGACCAGGTGGATGGCCACGCTATCGGACTGCTCGTAATACTCCTCCGCTAGAGCTTTGAGCGCATTCTTGGCCAACGCCAGACGGGTTGTTTGAGTGCCATCATCGAGGTACACGACGCCGCCAGCGGACGCGCTGGTCATGCTACCCGATACATCCAACGTGAATACCAGATGATAGGGCTGCATCTGCCCCTCGGGGACGTTGGTGACGAAGTCGCCAGTCTGCGGCGTATCGTCGATGATGGTCACGGTCAGATCGGCGTTCGTACCGGAGTTTGTCGAGTACGAGAATACATCGGTGACCGCGAGATCATCGGCTGCGGCGCTGTTGTCCGCCGCGCTGGTCAGCGTATAGGTATATTCACCGGTCGCGGCCGTGACCACCAAGGTTCCGTGTGTTCCATTGACGGTGATGACGCCGCCTACGGGCGACACCCCAGCAACGGAGGTGACCGCGGTCGCGGTGCCATCGTTGGCCAGCAGGTTGCCAGTTGCAACGCTGACAGGCTCACCAGCCGATATGTCCTGTCCGATCTCGTCGCTGTCGTCGAACACGGTCTCGGTACGGCCCGATCCGCCGGGCAGGGCACTCTCGTGAACAGTGGCAAAGTCATCGGCCGCATCGACGACGTCGATGGTCATATTGCCCGTGGTCGGGCTGCTGCCATCCGAGCTCGTCGCCTGGACGGTGATGGTGTAGCTTCCAGTCGATACCAGTCCAGCAGCAACCGTGACCACACCTGTTACCGGGTCGATGGTGAATCGGCCGCCAGCATTATCGAGCAGCGTATAGCTGACCACATCCTCGGGATCGGGGTCGGTGGCAAGCGCTGTTATCCCGACAGCATCTCCAACGCCAGCAGCGACCGAGACACGGTTCACGGAACCGTCGATATCACTGACCGGGCCGAGAGGTCCGTCGTTGACCGGAGTGACATTGATGGTCATGACAGCCGCGGTGGTGCCGATGCCAGCATCGTTTACCGTGAACGTGAAGCTGTCGTAGGCGGTGCCACTGGTGTTGGGCAGCGGATCGTAGGTCAGCAGGCCTGCATCGATGTCGGCCCTCGTGATCGTCTGACCCTCGACCAAGTTCACACCGTTCAGACGCAGGCTGCCGACCTGTTCGACGCTCTGTATCGTGATGCTGGAGGCCGCGTGACTCTCAGCGTCGGTGAAGCCGAAGTCTCCGATACCGAGCACACGCTGGGTGTCCTCTTGCATGGTTATCGCGCTCGCCAATGCGACCGGCGCATCATTGAGCCCGTTGATCGTGATATCGATCGTCTGGCTCGTACCGTCCGATGCGATAAGCGTGATCTGGTCGGTGACCTGATCCCCCGTGTCGAGCTGCTGAACGGTGCTCTGGTCGAGCGTGTATGTCCATGCGCCGCTCAGCAGCACCAGCGTTCCGTAGCTGCCCGCGACTGTCGTGTTGGCAAAACTCGGTGAGTCGGCGCTGTCGACATCCGATATGGTGATGTTCCCGCTAACGGTCGTGACGTCGCCGACATCACCTTCGGTCACGCTGCCACTGAAGTCGCCGCTTACAACCGGGGCATCGTCCGTGCCGGTCACGGCAATCGTTATCGACTGCGAAACGGTCTCCCCATCCGCCGTGCTCGCAGAGACGACGAAGACATCCATGGCGGTTTGACCGGCAGACAAGCTCTGTGCGGCGGTATTGTCGAGCGTGAACGACCACGCGCCAGCCGAGTTGATGCTGAACGTGCCGTAGGCACCGGCAGTGTTGGCTTGCGGGATGAACGTGGGGTTGTCGACGAGGTCGGCGTCACTGGCGACAGCGCTACCGGTAGCGACGAGGATACCGTCTTCTTGCACCGCGCCGCTCGTGGTGCCCGTTATGACCGGTGTGTCCTCGCTACCGGTCACGGTGATGGTCACGGTTTCACTGACCG
>JAGRHX010000191.1 GCA_020444775.1 Gammaproteobacteria bacterium | reverse complement strand
TCGGTGACCATCGCGCCATGCAGGTCGAGCAGCACCGCGTCATACCCGCCATGGGCGGCTTCGAGAATCCGGTCGCAGAAGTACTCGAAGACCTGGTCCGGCACCCGGCCGCTGGGTGCGGCGTTACCCGCCACAGCGATGTCCAGGCTGGCACCCTGCTGAGTGGCGAGATCGATGAAGGCGCCGAGCGCGGTTCCGGTGCCGGCGTAGGCGGCGTGCGCGGCCGCACCTTCGGGCGGTCGATCCGCACCGCGCGCGAATCGGCGCAGGTCGGTGGGGACCGGCGAGAAGGTGTTGGTCTCATGCTTCATCATCGCCGCGAGTAGACGCATGGACGCATTCCTCGTCGTGTTCGGGCCCTGTGGGCGTCGGGACTGGTGATGCTCGAGATGGCGGATGAGCCACGCGGGGTGACCCCACGAGGGGTGACCATGGGCCGTTACCGGGGAGTCATTGTCGCATCGAATCCGTGCGACTACAGCCCCACGGCGCGGATCCGCTGCAGTGCCTGGTCGGGCGGGCGCCCGATGAGAGCGGTGGGAGAGCGGCCGGCGGTGGTGCCGCCGGGCGACGGTGGCTGTGGCTGGTTGGGCGTGAGGCGTGCTATCGCCGCTCGGGCGGCGCGCCGGGTGCGACCGCCACTCGTGGGCCGCCGAGCAGGGTATCCAGACCCGAACGCAGGCCGGCGAGCACATCGCCGCCGGTGCCGTTGGACGGGGTCCCGGTCGGTGAGCGCGCGGCGCTGTTCTCGCCGCCAGGCGTCGGGGGCAGACGGTCCCTGGCATGGTCGGTGGACACCGCCTCGGGCAGCGGTAGCGGGGACAGCGCGCGCTCACGTTGCATCGCGCGGGCTCGGGCGATGTGCGCCGCGACCGGACAATCCTTCTCGATCGCGACCTGTTCGAGCGCATCGAAGGCACCTTTGAGCCTTCCGAGCTCCTCGGAGCGGTCGCCGTCCTGGAGCAGGAACAGGGCCGGCCAGAAGAAGAAGCCAGCGCCCAACGCTGCCGCGTCCCTGGCCGCATGCAGCTGCTGTTTCTGACTGACCGCGAGCAGCCTCTGGTTCAGCCATTCAATCTCGACGTCGATGGACTGGCAGTCGAAGCTGCGATAGCTGTAGGTGGTCGAATAGGCAGGCGCGATCGCGTCGGGTGGCAAGGCGCAACCGCTTCCGGCAAGCGCCGTGAGCATCACGGCAGCGCTCAGCAGGCGGCGGACGATCGGGTTCGAGCGCGAAGGCAAGGCGGGAAGAGGCTGCATGGGCCTGTGCGTTGACTGAGGGTTCGAAACGGTTATCGGCGTTTGTGCCACATCTTCAAGTCCACTCTTGCGCTGCCACCCAGCGCTACCCGTCGACCACCCGAGCTGGTTCCGGGCCACGGAGCCGCCATGGATTCGCCCGGCAGCCGGGAAATACGAAATACTATGGGCGCGTCGCCACCCCGGTCCGCCCGCCATCGCCCGGACCGGCAGCTGGCGTGCGTGGGCCGCGGCCCGCTTGCCGGGCAATCCCAATCATGGCGTGGCAGACCACCGAGGAAGGAGAGAGCGCATGAGACTTCAGGGCAAATCGGCCATCGTGACGGGCGCCGGGCGCGGCATCGGCAAGGAAGTCGCCTTGTTGCTGGCCCGCCAGGGTGCCAACGTGATCGTCAACGACCCCGGCGCCGGCCGCGAAGGCGGCGGTAACGACCAGGCGCCCGCCGACGAGGTGGTGGCCGAGATCGCCGCGGCGGGTGGATCGGCACAGGCCAACTACGACTCGGTGGCCGAGTACGCCAGCGCCGGGCGCATGGTCAAGCAGGCCATGGACAGCTACGGCAAGCTGGACATCCTGGTGAACGTTGCCGGGGCGCTGCGTGAGCGGATGATCTGGAACATGAGCGAGGACGACTTCGATCTGGTGGTCGGCGTCCACCTCAAGGGACATTGGAACATGTGCCACCACGCGGCCAAGGTGATGCGCACGGCGCGCCACGGGCGGATCATCAATTTCGCGTCCGATGCCTTCAAGGGCTCGGTGGGCCAGTGCAACTACAGTGCCGCCAAGGCCGGGATCATCGGTCTGACCCGTTCGATTGCGCGCGAGATGGGCCGCTACGGGGTGACGGCGAATGCCATGTGTCCGCTGGCCGCGACCCGGATGACGGTCAACGACAAGGTCATCGACGGCATGAAGCGGCGTCTGGAGAACGGCCTGATCACCCAGGCTCAGTACGATGCCTTCATGGCGATGCCGGGGCCTGAGTATGTCGCGCCGATGGTCGTCTACCTGGCCACCGACGAGGCCGGTGACGTCAACGGTCAGCTGTTCCATGCCGAGCGGTATCGGATCCATACCTATTTCTACGGCGAGGAGAACCGGTCCATCTACAAGTACACCGACGACGGCATGTTCACGGTCGACGAGCTGGTCGACACCGTGCCGCGATCGCTGATGAATGGCATCCCCAACGTGGCGCCCAAGCAGGACGATTGAGCGTCGGGCGTGGCGGGACCGGCTCGGCCCCGCCACGCCATGGTCGCTCACGGCACCCGCTGGCTCCGCAACGTGAGCTGAGCGCAAATCACATTGTCGCTTTGCGCTGCTGATTTTCTTCCATGGGCGGAACGAATCAACGCGTCCCTAATTCGCGGGGCGTGACCAGATCGCCTTGGGAATGCTGCGCTTCTGGTACTGGCCGTCCTCGAGATCGCCGTGAAACTCGCCGTTCTCGACCATCACCTTGCCACGCAGGATGGTGATGCTCGGCCAGGCCGCGACTTCGTGTCCGTGCCAGGGGCTGTAGTCGGTCTCGTGCAGATCCTTGCTGTCCACGCGTTTGCGCACGCTGGTATCGAGCACGGTGATGTCCGCGTCGGCGCCCGGCGCGAGCACGCCCTTGCGCGGATACAGCCCCATGATGCGGGCCGCGTTGGTGGTGGTCAGATCGACGAAGCGCTCCAGCGACCAGCCGCGCTGCTCGACCATCTGTGTATACATGATGGACAGACGCGGCTCGACCCCGGCATTACCACCCGTGGTGTCGTCGATACGCACGCCCTGGGTCTTCACCGCCAGGGTGCAGCAGATCTCGTCGGTGGCCACGGTGTGGATCGCGTCGTCTGCCATGCCCTGCCACAGCGCGGACTGATCGGCCTTGGATTTCAGTGATGGGTAGGTGTGGTAGATCTGGCCGTTCGGGGCGCGATAGTCGTCCGAGGTGAACATCAGATATTGATGCAGGGTCTCGCCATAGATCGGGAAGCCCCGTGCTCGCGAATCGGCAATCGCATCCACGCCGCTGGCCGCGCTGGTGTGCATCATGTACAGCGCGGTGCCCGGCACGTTCTCGGCCAGCCGGATCACGCGGCGGAACGACAGCTCCTCGGAGAGCGCGTTGTGGACCTCGGCCATGTGCTCGAACTCGACCCGGTTATCGGCGATGAGCTTGTCATACATGTGCATGACGATGTCGTTGTCCTCGGCGTGGATCACACCGACGCCGCCGTTCGCGGCGAGCACCTTGAAGAGTTCCCAGACATCGCCGAAGCGGACCATGCGACCGCGTCGGCTGGGTGTGATGTCGGTTGTGAAGATCTTCACCGTCGGATAGCCCTGGCCGATCTTCTCGCCGACCTGCTGTAGCAGCTCCGCCGGCAGCCGACCCTGCAGCATCAGGTGATAGGCATAGTCGCAGTAGCATTGTCCGGCCCAGATACCGTCGGCGCGGCCGATGGCCTGGTCCAGGGTGTCGCCGTCCTGGCAGAGCGCGAAATCGATGAGCGTGGTGGTGCCGCCGTGCAGGGCGGCGCGACTGACGTCGGCAGGCGGGCCGCTCAGCACGTGGCTCTTGCCGTCGCCAGCCGGAATCGGCCAGGAGCAGTGGACATGCGGATCGATGCTGCCGGGCATCACGACCTGACCACGTGCGTCGATGGTGCGGAGCGATCCGACCGCGTCCAGCGCGCCGGGCTCGGCGAGCACCGCAATCCGTCCGCCCTTGACACCGATATCCAACGCGGCGACGCCGTGTGGTGTGACGACCCGGTCTCCCTTGACGATCAGATCCAGCATGAGGCTCTCCTGGTGGTTGTGTCGTGCACCGTGCGGATGCCCGCACCGATACCCGGGCGGATGCGCGGCCGCATGCCGCGGGTCGGTCCGCACGGGCATTGAAACAGGGCGACGTGTAGCATCCTCGATAGCACAGGCAGGCAGAAAGTGGAAGTCGTGCAGGGCACTGCACACGGCTTTGGAGCGCTCGATCGAATCGTGCTCGTGAAGCGTGCTGGGGCTGGACGAAGGACAACCCGTAGAGGTGGCTGAATGACCGAGGATCTGGATCGTTACCAGGTGCTGAGCTTCGACTGCTACGGCACCCTGATC
>JAGRHX010000190.1 GCA_020444775.1 Gammaproteobacteria bacterium | reverse complement strand
GGCACCGGCAAGACGACGATGCTCAACATCCTGTCGTCGTTTATCCCGCATCGCGAGCGAATCGTGACGGTTGAGGATACGCAGGAGCTGCAGCTCCATCAGGACCACATCGTGACGCTGGAGACGAAACCGCCGAACGTCGAGGGGACCGGCGAATATACGATTCGCGATCTGGTGCGGAACTCGCTCCGTATGAGGCCCGACCGGATTCTGGTTGGCGAATGCCGCGGCGGCGAGGCGCTGGACATGCTGCAGGCGATGAACACCGGTCACGACGGCTCGCTCACCACGGCACACGCGAACACGCCGCGCGACCTCATCTCGCGTCTCGAGGTGATGGTGATGATGTCCGGCATGGATCTGCCCGTGCAGGCGATTCGTGAGCAGGTCGCCTCGGCCGTCGACATGGTCGTGCAGCAGACCCGGTTCTCAGATGGCAGCCGCCGCATCACCAGCATCTCGGAGGTCACCGGGGTCGAGCAGAGCATCGTGCAGATGCAGGAGATCTTCCGCTACTCGCAGGAAGGTTTCGACCATGAGGGACGCGTGACCGGGCGCTTCGAGGCCACCGGCAACGTCCCGCAGTTCTACGAGGATCTGCGCAAACGCAAGATTCCGGTCGATATGTCGATCTTCGACTGAAAGCCGAACCACTGGTCCTCGCCGGTCCGGGGACCGGCATACCCCTGGCGCGAAGGCGGCAACGATGTCCAGCATGTTTCTCGATCTGATCGCCGACAGCTTCTTCTTGATCACGGCCGGTTGCGTGTTCGCGTCCGGCTTCATGCTCTGGCTGTTCGTGCTGCTCAAGGGGCGCGAGCAGTTCAGCCGCTATCAAGAGCGCTTCACCAGCACCGCGCAGGCGACCATGGGCGAGATGTTCTTGTTCATCGACCCCCAGAAGCTGTTCCAGCTGAACGTCGCGCTGGTCATCGTGGTGCCGCTGCTGTGCTGGCTGGTGTTGCGCGATTTCAGCTTGACCCTCGGTGTCTTCCTGTTGCTGCTGATCCTGCCGGGCATGGTCTGGAAATCCATGAAGGCCAGGTATCTGCGCCGTTTCGAACGACAGCTGCCGGATGGTCTGCTGATGGTCGCCGGCTCGCTGCGCGCGGGCGCGTCGTTGAGCATCGCGCTGGAATCGCTGGTCAGGGAGCAGCAGCCACCGTTGGCGCGCGAGTTCGAGCTGTTCCTCAACGAGCAGCGGGTCGGGGTGGACTTCGACGTGTCGCTGGCGAACATGGAGCAACGCCTGCCGCTTCCGGACTTCGGCATGCTGGTCACCGCGCTGCGTATCAACCGCGAGGTCGGTGGCAACCTGGCGACCACCATCGAGTCGCTGGGCGAGACCCTGCGCCGGAAATCGATGATGGAAGGCAAGATCAAGAGCTTGACCGCGCAGGGCAAGATGCAGGGTTATGTGATGGCCGGGCTGCCGATCCTGCTGGCCGTGGTGCTCAACATCATAGAGCCAGCCGCGATGAGCAAGCTGTGGACCACCAACATCGGCTACGTGGTGCTGGGCATCGGCTTCGTCATGGAGGTCATGGGCTTCTTGATGATCAGCAAGATCACGAGGATCGACGTATGAGCAGCGTGGACACGTTGCAGGAGCTGGGTATCTCAGGTGGTGTGGTCTCGCCGGCAAGCGCGGCGCTGGCGACCGCGGTCTCGGTGAGCCTCGCGCTGATGCTGATCGTCTTCGCTTATCTGCGGGTCGACGAGGAGGACCGCTCCTACAAGGACCCGCTGCCACCGGCGCTGCGGATGGCCTGGCCACTGGTCCAGACCATTGGCCATTACTTGTGCCGGCATCTGCCGATCGTCCTGCTCGAGCACGTCGAGCGGCGGTTGACCCGTACCGGGGTCGCGTTCCTGCTCTCGGCCGAGCAGTTCATCGCCATCAACATCCTCTCCACGGTGGCGCTCACCGCCTGCACCGCGTTCTGTCTCGCCGTGCTCGGTAAGCTGGAGCCGGTGTTCGTTCTCGGTGGCGGTCTGCTCGGTCTGTTGTTGCCCACGGTCTGGTTGAACGACACGCGCAAGCGGCGCGAGCTCGCGGTGGTGCGTTCGATGCCCGTCTACCTGGACTTCATCACCATGTGCGTGGAGGCTGGCTTGAACTTCACCGGTGCCCTGGCCCAGGCGATGGAGAAGGCGCCACCCGGGCCGCTGCGCAACGAGTTCTCGACGGTGCTACGCGACCTGCGTGCCGGCGTCTCGCGCGCGCAGGCGCTACGACGCATGAGCGAGCGGTTGGACATCCCCGAGGTCACCAGCTTCGTCAGCGCGGTGGTGCAGGCCGAGCGTATGGGCGCGAGCCTGGCCTCGGTGCTCAGCGTGCAGGCGGAGCAGCGTCGCGAGGAGCGTTTCCAGCGCGCCGAGAAGATGGCCATGGAGGCGCCGGTCAAGCTCATCGCGCCGCTGGTGATGTTCATCTTCCCGGTGACCTTCATCGTGCTCGGTTTCCCGATCGCGATGAAGTTCATGGAGCAGGGCTCGTTTTGAAGGTCGGCCGGTGATTCGCGGTAGCTTGCGTGACGGCGCTGACGGTCGGGTGCTGATCGCCGAGGTCCTGCGCACGACCAACCTGCGCGAGCGCACCGCGGGTCTGCTCGCGCTGCCGCCGCTGCAGCACGGGCAGGGACTGCTGCTGGATCGCTGTGGCTCCATTCATACCTGCTTCATGCCATATCGAATCGATATCGTATTCTTGGATCGCCGATTGATGGTGCGTAAGCTGGTGGGCGCGCTACGGCCGTGGCGCTCGAGCGCCTGCTGGCGTTCGTCCTCGACCCTGGAGCTGCCGGCCGGCACCATCGAAACGATCGGCTTGCGAACGGGGCAGTCGCTGCAATGGGAGCAGGCATGATGCTCGCGACAATCCGTGGCCGGATACCGGTGCTGGTCTGCTGTCTCGCCCTGGTGGCCTGCAGCAGCGAGGCGCCGAGAGTGTACGAGCGCCCGGCCGTGATGACGCCGATGGTCGACGAGCGCTACGAGCAGATCCCGTTGCTCGAGCTACGCCAGCTGGCCGCGAGCAGCTACGAGACCGACGAGTTCGACAGGGCCGAGCGCTTGTACCGGGCGTTGACCCTGCGTGAGCCGGCGGACGCGGACCATTGGCTGCGGCTCGGCAACGTCTACGGACGCAGCTCGCGACCGGAAGAGGCGGTGGCCGCCTACCAGGAGGCGGTGCTGCGCGATCCCGGTCTCGCCAAGGCCTGGCACAACATGGGTGTGATCCGACTGCAGCAGGCCGCGAACAGCTTCCAGCAGCTGCTGGTCCACGCGGCCGCCGACGAGCCGCTGGTCGCGACCGCGACGCAGACCCGCATCGCCATTCTCGGTCTGTTGCAAGGTGGTGTGCCGCCGGCAGTGGTGACGAGCGGTGCCGGCGTCGCCGAGCCCGGCGAGCCGTCCGATCGGTCGGCGCCCGCGGCCGTGCCGACCGATCCTGACAGAAGCAGCAGGCAATGAGGGCGGGGCAATCAGAGCGGGGCAATGAGCGGCGGGCAATGAACGTGGATGCGGCTCGAGCCCGGCGCGAGCGTGGTCAGGCGATGGTCGAGTTCCTGATCGTCGTGCCGATCATCTTGATGCTGATCCTCGGCGCCATCCAATTCTCCTTGGTGTATCGAGCCCGCTCCACCTTGCAGTACGCGGCGTTCGAGACCGCGCGTGCCGGTGCGCTCAACAATGCGCGCTTGTGGGCGATGGAGAACGCATTCGCGCGGGGCATGGCGCCCTTGTTCACCAACAGTTTCCTCGAGGAGGATGCCACCGGCAGCTGTGCCAACCGCTACACGCTGTTCGGCAAGGACCCCGGCGATCTGGACATCAGCCACGCGCGCTGCGGACGCTCGGTCGCCCGGGCGAGGATGGACGACGGTCTCAGCCGCATCCTGCTCATCAACCCGAGCAAGCAGAGCTTCCTCAATCATGCGGTGCTCGATGCGCGCGGCCAGCGCTACATCCCCAACGACAACCTGATGTGGCGTGACAGCGAGCCGCGTGGCTCCGGCGCGGCCGCCCAGTCGATCCAGGACGCCAACCTGCTCAAGGTCCATGTCAGCTATTGCTACGAGCTGGTGGTGCCGCTGGTCAATCGCATGATGCAGCTCATGATGACCCAGCGCGAAGGGCCTGATCTGGGTAGCACGCTGCCGAGCGACCGCGACGGCGTCACGCGTCTGCCCGGCAACTTCGGACCGCTGCCGGAAGGCTTTGGTCGCGACTGCAGTCGGCGCGCCACTCCGCACATCCCGATCTACGCGCAGTCCTTGATGCGCATGCAAAGCGATGCGGTGCAGAGCACCGATTACGCCCAGGTCGGTGACTTCCGCTGCGCCGGGAACTGTTGAGGCCAACGGGCTCGCCGTCGGGAACGCGACACCCGGCCTTCAGGCAATCGGTCCGTTCTCCGCCAGCGGCGCGTTGTCGAGCACCCGCTGATAGCCCAAGCGGGTCAGGTCCAGGGTCTGGTAGCGTCCGTGCACGATGAGCTCGGTGAGCGCACGACCGATGGCCGGCGCCTGCTGCAGGCCGTGTCCGGACAGACCGCAGGCGAGATAGAAGTTGTCCAGGCGACCGGGCCAGTTGCCGATGATGAGGTTCGCGTCCAGGTCGTTCTGGTCGTAGTGACAGGCCCAGCTGTTGGCCAGACGGATGCTCTCGAAGGCCTTCACGCGACGCGCCAGCCCCGGCCAGATGCGATCGTTGAACAAGGCCTCGTCGACCTGCCAGTTGAATCCGCGCGGCTCGTGATAGTTGCTGATGCCGGTGATGTAGCCGGCGCCCTCGGGGCGAAAGCTACCGGGCAGGCTGAGATGGCGGACCAGCGGGAAGTCCTCGAGCGGCGCGCGGCACTCGAAATAGAAGTTCATGCGTCGCATCGGCGCGACCGGGATCGGCATCCCCACCTGCTCGCACAAGGGCGGCGCCCAGCAGTTGGCGGCATTCACCACGTGCTCGGGTGTGAGGCTGCGCCCCGACTCGAGCCGCACCCGGTCGACCCGATGCCCGCTCACCTCCAGCCCGACCACGCGATCCTGCAGATAGCGAACGCCCATGCTGATGGCCTTGCGTCTGAAGCCCATCAGCGCCGAGTAGGGGTCGATGGTCGCATCGTCGGGTGTGAAGGCGCCGAGCACCACGTCCTCGACCTCGAGCGACGGGTAGCGCGCGCGGATCTCCTCGGGCCCGAGCAGCAGCACGTTGGCGCCCTCGGCGTGCTGGACTTTCAGGTTGTCCTCGAGCGCACGTACCATCACCGGATCGTCGGTCATCCACAGATAACCACGCTTGCGATAGTCGATGGGCGCGGGCTCACCGTCGACCGCCAGCAGCGCGCCGAAATTGCCGTAGACCTCGTGGCCGTACTGCGACATGCGGATGTTCTCGGGCACCGAGAACAGCACGCGTACCCCGCCGGTGGACTTCGGCGTGGCGGCGAGCGCGTAGCTCGGGTCCGGTTCGACCACCGTGACGTCCGCCGCCAGGCCTTCACGGGCGAGGTGCCAGGCGGTGCTCGATCCGATCACGCCGCCGCCGATGATGAGGATTCGGGTCATGGGAGCCTCCACGCAAGCGCGGCCCGGGATCTTCTCACGACGGGCCTCAGTCGAAACGATCGATCCGGTAGTCCTGCATGTCCACCCCGGTCGGCTCGCCCGCGATCAACGCGGCCAGCACCTCACCGGTCTTTGGCGCCATGGTCAGTCCGGTGTGCCCATGACCGAAGGCCACGTACAGATCGGCATGCCCCGGCACCTCACCCAGGCACGGCACCGAGTCGGGGGTGGATGGTCGCGGCCCCATCCATGGCTCGGTGCGCTCGGTGTTGATGTCCGGGAACATCTGCTTCACCAGCCGCTTGAACACCTCGGCGCGCCGGTAGTCGGGAGCCGCGTCGAGGCCGGCGAACTCGGCGGTGCCGGCGCAGCGTACCCCGGCGTTCATGGAGCTGACCACGAACTTGCCGTCGACGTTCATCACGCAGTTGTTGAGGGTGACACCCGGATCGCGAAACAGCAGGTGATAACCACGCTCCGCCTCCAAAGGCACCCGGACGTCCAGCCCGGCGAGCAGCCGCGCCGACCAGGCGCCCATGGCGACGATCACCCGGCTCGCCTGCAGGTCCTGAGCGTCGGTGGCAATCTGCCAGCCACCGCCCGGCCGTGGCCGTAGCGCCTGCACCTGACGTTGCTCGAAGCGCACGCCCTGGGCGCGCGCCTTCTCGGCGAGCGCCTTGCCGATGCCGCCCGGATCCAGCGCCCGTCCCTGGGCCTTGATCAGCACCGCCGCCTCATATTCGTGTGACAGCGCCGGTTCGACCTCACGCAGCGCCTCGCCCTTGACCAGCTCGAAGGGCACCTGCCGCTCCTGGCGCATGCGCCAGGCCAGCGCCGACAGATCGGCCTGCTCGGCCTTGCGATAGACGTGCACGTAGACCGAGTCCCTGACCAGCGATTCGGCGCCGGTGCCGGCCAGATGCTGGCGATACAGCTCCACGGTGGGTCGGGTCAGCGCCATCATGGCGTCGCCGATGCGATCCAGTCGCTGTGGCTGGCCGGCGCGCAGGAAGCGCATTGCCCAGGGCAGGAAACGCGGCGCGTAGCGCCAGCGCAGCGCGACCGGACCTTCCGGATCGACGAGCCAGCGCGGCACCTGCTTCCACAGGCCGGGCATGGACTGTGGCACACAGGCCCAGGGTGACAGCGAGCCGGCGTTACCGTAGCTGGCCGCCTCGGCCGGCCCATCGCGGTCGACCAGGGTGACGTCGAAGCCGCGCGCCCGCAGCGACAGCGCGCAGCAGATGCCGACGATGCCGGCACCCAGCACGGTGATGTCGGTGCCGGCCGCGTGGTTTGAATCCGGTACGCTCGATGACATGCGGGCTCCTCTTGCGAGTGTCGGTTGGGCGAATGCCATGTGGGCGGGTGCGGGCCGATACGCAGAGTAGCAAGGGTGGCCGGGCGTGACACCGTTACGCGCCTGGTGGCGGCGGCGGCATCGCCGGCGCCGCCGCACGGGCCCGAATCCAGGCGCCGGGCGCGATATACTGGGCAGCGCGTTCGCGGCCGCGCTGGCGGCGCGTCGCACCAGTCAATCGTCGCCGGGAGCCCCAGCCAGATGCGCATCGTCGAAATTCGCGAGCAGACCCATCCGATCGCCTCGGAGATCCGCAACGCGTACATCGATTTCTCCGCGATGACCTGCTCGCTGGTCGCGGTCGTCACCGACGTGATCCGTGACGGTCGTCCGGTGGTGGGTTATGGATTCAACTCCAACGGCCGCTACAGCCCCGGACCGTTGCTGCGCGATCGCTTCATCCCACGTCTGCAGAGCGCCGCACCGGACAGCCTGCTCGATGATGCCGGGGAGAATCTGGATCCGCACCGCATCTGGGCGGCGATGATGGCCAACGAGAAGCCGGGTGGCCACGGCGAGCGCTCGGTGGCGGTGGGCGTGGTCGACATGGCGGTGTGGGAAAGAGTGTA
>JAGRHX010000189.1 GCA_020444775.1 Gammaproteobacteria bacterium | reverse complement strand
CGCGGCAAGGTGCTGGGCGGCTCCAGCTCGATCAACGGGCATGTGTACATTCGCGGTCAACCGCGCGACTACGACACCTGGGCGCAGCTCGGCAATCGCGGCTGGAGCTACGATGAGGTAAAGCGCTATTTCCTCAAGTCGGAAAATAGAGAGGGCCGCGGCGACTCCGGCTTTCACGGCAGCGGTGGCCCGCTGAACGTCGCCGACCCACGCGAGCAGCATCCGATCAGCGAGGCGATCATCCGCGGGGCGGTGAGCCTCGGCGTGCCGTTCAGCGAGGACATCAATGGCGCGCAGCACGATGGCATCGGCTACTTTCACAACGCGATGAAGAATGGCCGGCGGATGAGCTCCGCGCGCGCGTTCCTCGCGCCGGCGCGCGCGCGGACCAATCTGTCGGTGGAGGTGCGCGCGCTCGCGCAGCGCATCTTGTTCGAGGGCAAGCGGGCGGTCGGTGTCGAGTTTCGTCAAGGCGAGCAAGTGCGCACGGCGCGGGCGCGGCGCGAGGTGTTGCTGTGCGGCGGCGCGGTCAACTCACCGCAGCTGCTCGAGCTCTCGGGTGTCGGTGACGGCCGACTGCTGCAATCCCACGGCATCTCGGTCGTGCACGATCTGCCCGGTGTCGGCGAGAATATGCAGGACCACTACATGGTGCGCATGAGCTATCGCGTCAAGGGCACGATGACCTTGAACGAGCGATCGCGCGGACCGCGGCTGCTATACGAGATCGCGAAGTACGCATTCACCCGGCGCGGTCTGCTCGCCTACGCGGCCGGTCACGTGCGCGCGTCGATCAAGACGCGCGCCGAGCTGGACACGCCGGATGTGCAGATGAGCTTCACCCCCGGCAGCTTCGCGGGCGGGCAGATTGGCGTGCTGGATCGCTTTCCCGGCATGTCCAGCGGCAGCTGGGTGCACCGTCCGGCGAGCCGCGGTCAGATCCACATCAAATCACCCGACTCGCGCGCGGCGCCCGCCATCTCGCCGAACTTTCTCAGCGACTCACTCGATTGCGACGCGACCGTCGCCGCGCTCAAGCTCTCTCGCCAGATCTTCAACTCGAGCGCATTGGACCGCTTTCGGGATTTCGAGGATCTGCCCGGTGCCCAGGTGCAAAGCGACGACGAATGGCTCGACTACGCGCGCAGCAATGGCTCGACCGTCTATCACTGCGTCGGCACCTGCAAGATGGGCAGCGATCCCCGAGCCGTGGTCGACTCGACACTCAAGGTGCACGGCTTGTCCGGGTTGCGGGTGGTCGATGCCTCCATCATGCCGATTCTGGTCTCGGCCAACACCAACGCGACCGTCTACATGATCGCGGAGAAGGCCGCGGATCTGATCAAGGCGGAGACCGCTTGAGCGGCGGATCTCCGCACCCCGGTGCACTCGAGGCCGGAACGCACAACATATTGAGGATTACTACATATGAGCATCAAGCGGATCGGCTTCGTCGGGCTCGGCGCGATGGGTCTCGGTCAGGCGCGCAATCTCCTCGCGCGCGGCTTCGAGGTGAGCGGTTATGACATCGACCCGGGGCGCGGCGCGCTGCTCGCGCAGGCCGGCGGCACCCTCGCGGCCAGCCCCGCCGAGGCAGCGGCAGGCGCCGAGCTCTTCATCGTGCTCGTGTTCGATGCGGCGCAAGCGGAGTCCGTGCTGTTCGCGGACAACAGCGGCGCGATAGGCGCTCTGCCAGTTGGAACGCCCGTGGTGCTGCACACCACCGGATCGGCCGATGACGCGCGGCGCCTGGCCGCGCGGCTCGCCGAGGCAGGTCACGCCATGCTCGATGCGCCGGTCACTGGCGGCAAGAGCGGCGCGGATGCCGGCACGCTCACGGTCATCGTCTCGGGTGAGGATGCGGCCTTCGAGACCGCGCTGCCCGCATTCGAGGCCATGGGCAAGCGCGTCACGCGCGTCGGCACCGAGCCCGGTCAGGCGTCGACGGTAAAAATGATCAACCAGCTCCTGGTCGGCGTGCACAACGCCGCCGCGGCGGAAGCGCTGACCTTGGCCGCCAAGGCGGGAGCGGACCTCGAGAAGGTGGTCGAGGTAATCACCAATGGTGCGGGGAACTCGGTCGCGTTCCAGGGTCGTGCGCCGCAGATTCTCTCGCGCGATTTCGATGTGCGCGGCGCGATATCGATCCTGATCAAGGATCTAGGCATCGTCAACGAGGCAGGCCGGCGCTTCTCCGCGCCGCTGCCGCTCGCCAGCGCGGCGCTGCAACAGTATGTCGCCGCGGCGGCACAGGGGCGCGCGGATGAGGATCTCGCCGCGCTCGTCAAGGTCTACGAGGCGGCGGCGGCGATCGAGGTGACGCCGCGCAAGCAGGCTTGAAGCGCTTCTCGTCCCACTGTGCGGATCGCTCGCGTCTCAATGCGGCACCAGAGCAACCATTCGAGAAAAGGGTACAGAAGAAATGGGGGGGCTTTCAGCCAAGGGAAGCTTATGAGACGCGCTCATGAAGCCGGCACGGCACGCTGGCGTCTACCCGGTCAGCACGCCGTCGCCCGGGACGGGTCGCCAATGCCTGGCCGAGCGGAATGCTACCGGGGACGGCGGCGTCGCGATTGCGGACAGTACGCTGACGACCGACACACCCGCACGCACTGGTGGCGCTCTCAGAACACGGCATGGTCGCCCCGTTCCACCGTGACGTCGGACGCGATCAGGCGCGCGTAATAGTCGAACAGGGTCTCGCTGCCGGTCGAAGGCGTCATGCTGGCGTCGTATCGCCCCGAGACCGGGTCGAGCACGAGCATGGACTCAGTGGCGTAGTAGCGGCCGATGCGGGCCAGTTCCGCCTTGCGCGCCACGGCCGGACTGACCTTACCGAGAGCGTGGAGAGCGCGCTGCACCGCGTCTAGCAGCTTCACCGGCACGTGTCGAAACTTCGGCGGGCGTCCGAGCAGGGCAAACAGGTGCTCCCCTTGCTGCAAGGGCGTGACCGCCTCACCCGGTCCGCCAATCGGCAACACGCGGTCGTGTCGACTCTCCTGATCAAGGCAGTCGGCCAGATAGTGGGCGAGATCGCGGTCGCTGACCGGTTTGCAGGCCGTCAACTGCCCGTCTCCGAACACGACGAACGGCTTGCCGCGCTTCAATCGCTCGACCTGCCCCGACAGCGACTTGAAGTACGCGGTTGGCCGCACGATCGAGTACCTGACCCCGGACTCGATCAGGGTCTGCTCGAACGCGAGCTTTGCGTGCTGAAACGCCAGGCGCGGCTTCTGCACGCAAATGGCCGACAGCAGCACGACATGCCCGACCCCGGCCGCTCGTGCAGCATCGAGCGCCTGGACGTGCGCCCGATGGTCGATGGCCCAGGCGTCGGCCGGGACGCCGGTACGCGACGCAAGGCATGAGATCAATACGTCGAATCGTTCACCCATGAAGCCGCGCGAGACCAGAGAATTGCCATCGGTAAGATCACCAAAGCGAAGTGTCGTACCGTCGAGCAGCCGCGCCGTGTCCGGCGGCGACAGTGAACCGCCCACCCCTGCGCGGGCCCGCACAAAACAGACGACCTCGTGGCCACGTTCGACGAGTGCGCGCGCGACGGCGCGCCCGATCGTGCCGGTAGCGCCCAGCAGAAACACCCGCCGTGGGTGCGGCGACAGCCGGGGCTGAGCATCACCGAATACTGGTCCCATTCGTCCCAACCATTGAGTAAGACGTGCTCCAGGCTTCTCGCGCCGGTTCGATACTCACCGAAATGACCCTCACCTTGCCGATGCCACACCCGCCACCGTGACGACCCGCGGGAATCGCCCTGCGACTCAGCGCCAGCATCGCCTCCAGGATCGCCCTTCAAGCTCGACTGGTTGCCTGCGCATCTGAGCCGCTCGCCGGTGACCGTGACTGTGATGTCGTCGAAGCTTGCCCTGTTCACCCTGAGCGCTCGTGGTGCGACTGCGCGCTACACCTGGACACGGCGGTTTCATGCGAGTCCAACCGAAATCGCAGAGGCGAAATCGCCGAGGTTGGCGGCCAACGGGGCTTCATCGCCGCACAAACTCGAGCCCACCGCTCTCGTCACCGGCACGCTGAGTGTGCCCGTATGCTGGCGTCTGGTCGACGGTACTGACTGCTGCTTGCCGCCGCAGACCGCGATGCGCTGGCCGTCTGCGCCGACCAGCATCGGTATCAACAGTCCAATCCGCATGCATCCGTTCCTGGATCCACGTCAGAACTCCCAGTGAACGACGGACAGCACTTGATGTATTGACGGGGAGCCACTGTCGGTACATCGACCGCGTCCCGTGCCACGCGAGCACACGCATGCCCCGCGGGCCGGAGCATCTACGAGGCCGGTGACCGGGGTAGCTTACGGATTGGCCGGAGACGGGGTTCTCGCCACCGGGACGTTATCCAGCCACCGTGTGTGCAGCTCGGTCTTTGGTGTCAGCGCACGGGCAAGACTCAGATGGCCTCTGCGAGGCGGACGCCGAGCGGGTCCAGCAGCCAACCGAGTAAACCGTCTGTAGGCCAGCAACACGTAGCTCGGCCAGCATCGCCGCAATGGCGATCGCGGGCCGTCGGGCCGTCGTTGCTTCCGCGTGAACGAAAGTCGCGGAGAACGCCATCTCCGCCACCGTCTCGGCCCGCACCGGCTGTCCGCCACCACCCTTTCAACACACCCGCTACCAGCCCCGTCCCGACAGCAGCGCCCCCAGTGTCGACTCCCCCTCGTCCAGCGTCCAGATTGCATCACCAGGCAACGCCGGTCGCTCCGGCAACACGACCTTGGCGGAGTGCTTCTGGCCCTCACGGTAGTACTCGAACTCGATCTCCTGACCAACACGTAGCGAGTCCAACACATCCACCAAGGCCTTTGAATCCAGCAGACGGCGGCCGTTGACCTGGGTGATGATGTCGCCACCGAGCACGAACTCCGCGCCGACAATCCTGATCGGTATCGTGCCACCGCGAAGACCCAGCTTGTCTGCCGGGCTGCCCGGCTCCACGGTCTCGACCAACAGTCCACGCACCAGCGGCACACGAAACAAACGCTGCATGCCAGGACTGACCAGCCGTCCGAATACACCGTGCCAGGGCCGCACGATGCGACCATGCTCGATGATCGCCTGCATACCCTTCACAACCTGATTGGCCGGTATCGCGAAGCCTATGTTCTCGCGTCCTGGCGATACGCTGGTATTGAGTCCGACCACCTCGCCACAGCGGTTGAACAGCGGCCCACCGGAGCTGCCGGGGTTGATGGCCGCATCGGTCTGGATGAGGTTGTCGCGCCAACCGTAGGTCGAAGCGGAGACCTGGCGCGCGAGTCCGGAGACGATGCCCCGGGTCAAGGTCTTGCCCAGGCCGAGCTGGTTACCAACGGCAAGCACCTCGGCACCGACCTGAAGCTTGTCGGAATCCGCAAAGGAAAGATGCGTGGCTTGTCCCTCGTGAGGTGGTAGCTGCAGCACCGCAAGGTCCAGGATCGCATCCGTGCCGACGACCTCCACCTCGACCAACCCGTTCGCCCCACGTTCATCACCGACCGCAACGTATGCGGCGTCCTGTACAACGTGGGCATTGGTGACCACGTGACCATCGCCATCGACGATCACGCCGCTGCCCAGGCGCGCCTCGATACGTTGGCGCGACCTGTACGGGTCTATGGTCATCGAGAAGATGTTTACGACCAAGGGTTCAACGCGCTGGAAGAGCTCCGCTGCGCTCGTGTCACAGCTCTGCGCCAGCCCGGCGCTGCTCCTTGACACCATCACCACGAGCACGCACAGCCGGACTACGGCAACAAGTGGCCTCCACGCTCGAAGCATCATGCGCTTGCCCCCCGGTTGATGGTTACCCTCGCCATCCGACGATGACGTCCACTGACACGCGAAAACCTATAGCGTCCTCACCAGGAAGCAGTCTTGACTTCCGTCAATCGCTGGTGGCGGCAGGTGTTCTACCGTGCACACATACAGAGCGCGAAGTCCCGAGGTCCTGCGCGATGCGTTGGTGTCGTACCCTGATTCTGCTTCAGACGATGGTCATCGCAGCACACGTCATCGCGCTAGAACCCCAGCAGGCACTCGATCAGGGCATCGCTGCATACTCCGCCGGTGACCTGGATACGGCGCGCTCAGCGCTCCTGGAGGCCGAATCGGCAGGCACCACTGAGGCGCGAGTGTGGCTCGCACGGGTCGCGCGCGATACGGCGACCGGTACCGACGACCTCGTGCAGGCCTATGCGTGGTTCACGCTGGCAAGCCTCAGCGCAACCCCGCGGCCGAAGCAGATCGATCTGGTGCTGGAGCGCAACGAGATGGCGTTGCCCCTGTCTTTGGCCGCGATCCAATCCGCGGAACACCAGGTCGCGGAGCGCTTACGCAGCGAGCTCGGCACGGAGCGCATCGGCGAACGGGTCGCGCAGGCGGTGGAAGCACTGTATCTCGCTGCCCCAGATACGGCCCTAGGCGCTGTCGACATCGTGGTAGAGCTGGGCCCGGCGGGGGCTGATGCAGTTCCCGCTCTAGCGGACAGGTTTCGAGGCAACGCCATGTGGATGCCCTTGTCATCCTTTGGTTGGGCCCTGACCCAGATCGGTTCCGCCGCGGCGCCGGCGCTGGCAAACCTGGCACGCGACGAGCTCGTGCTCGAGCTGGAGGGTGCGTTCCGTCCATTCACGGCAATGCAAGCGCTTGGCCGGATGGGGCCCGCGGCACGCGGCATCGCCCGGACGCTGTTCGGCGCGGTCATCGACGACTATCCGCGTCTGGACCTGCACGGCGTATTCGGCGCGAGCAGGCGGGAGCAGACGTGGATGCTCAGATCCACGGCCGTGGAAGTTCTCATCACCATCGGTGCGCAAGAGACTGGACTACGGGACGATGTAAGGCAGTGCCTGCAACAACGCATCGATGCCGATATCGAAGTGCTGTGCGCTGGCCTGATCGGCGTCGCGTTCGATGACATGAACAGCGCAGCGCCGGTCTTTCGCAAGGTTCTCGCGCAGGACAAAGACGAGCAGCGCCTGGCTGCGACCGCGGTATTTCTGGGTCTCATCGGCCGCAGCGCCGAGCCGTTCCAGGGTGCGTTGCTCGGACTGGTATTGAACCAGCACGAGAGTGTGCGCAACGCCGCGGCAGCCGCGATCGCGAACATCGAGGCAGCGCTCAGGGACAACGGGTCAGACTGAATCCCGCGTGCCCTCGGTCGGAACGCGCCTTTCCCTCCTGGTTCAGGGCCGCTGGTTCAAAGCGGCCAACCCATTGGCCACGGCTGTCTCTTCCGCCGGCGCAATCACCGGCCCGCGGAAGCCCCCTTCAAGTCCACGAGGATGATGCGGTTGGTGCTCGACTGGTGGATCAGCAGGTCCTGTCCGTCATGTGTGGGGCGCATGTGGCGGATGATGCCCGCGTATACCCCGCCGGAGGGAATCGGCCAGGACTGGAAGGTCTCCGTGGCCGGGTCGAAGCGCACCAGCGGGTCCGGGCGCACGCCG
>JAGRHX010000188.1 GCA_020444775.1 Gammaproteobacteria bacterium | reverse complement strand
AGCGTAGATGTCGCGACAGCACCGATCAGTGCACCACGAAACGTGCCAGCAGCATCGTTCACGGCTACCATGACGCGAATGACCGGCTCCTTGAGGATCGGGCTCCAGGCAACGTCGAGCCACTGCACGGCCGGATTCGCCCGGGCGCGTGCCAAAGTCCTGGCGCCGTTGGCGACACGCCCGGCTGGCTCTTCGAAGAGATTCATGCCCGCTCGCCTGTAGGCACGCAATGTGCCATCGGGAGCAATCAAGCCTATCCCGGTCATCTGTGGCGCGGCAGCCAATGTCCCGAGGAGGAAATCATCCAGTCGCTGTTGCTCCAGGGGTACCCCTGCCGGGGTGCTGCGGGCAATGAATTCCTGTGCGTACGCAAGCTGCTCACGCACGGGCTGCAGATGCGAGGAGACTCGATGCACGATGTCGTCGAGCTGCAGCTCGATGCGGTCCCGCAGTAGACGGCTCGTGTTGTCATGCGCAGCCAGATAGCCGAGCACCAGCACCGGCAGCGTGGCAATCAGCACCAACGTGATGAGGGACCCTGACATCAGCCGCCCGATCGGCATACCGCCGACGTCCTCATCCCGAGTCACGCCTTGACTCCCACAAACGCGGATGGCGCTCCAGGACCGGCCATCGGGCTCAGAACAGAAGCTCGCGCGCCCGTTCGCAGGTCGCGACAGGGCGATCCATGGCACGCGCGAGCGTAACCGCTCGGCGCACGAGCTCCACATTGCTGGCATGCGCATCGCCGCTTGGCTCCAATCCGACCTGCAGGTGGCCACCGAGCTGCACGGCATGCTCCGCAAACCCGTCAGCGAACACGTCTCCGCCCTGCACCGAAACCAGCCACGGCAGGCCGGTGCCACTCAGCATGTCCAGGTAGGCCGCGAGCGCGACCCGCGAAGGCGGGAACCCGAACAACACGCCCGGTCCGGAAAAGTAGAGCTTTACGAAGCTTCCGGGCGGCAACTTCCCAGCACGTTGATAGCCGAGCACGAAAAGCAGAAACCCGGGTTCGAAGATCGAGAACGAGATGCCGACACCCAACGAGCGACAGGTCTCCAGCATGTATACGGCGTCCGCATAGCTGTTGCGGTAGATGCGCACCTCAGATCGGGGCACGCCGTTCGCATCGAGGCGCCCGAAGTTCGTCGTGCCGGGATCGACCAGCCCCATTCCCAGCACTCCGGCCCGTGCCAGGGCCGGCACGTGCGCGTAGCGTTGCTCGACCGGTATGGTTTCGAGCCCACCTGGCATGGTCGGGTAGAGGATGGCGGCAGGATGCGCTCGTATGACCGGACGCCACGCTTCTATATAGGGGGCCGGGTCGTGCACGCCCGAGCCACTCAGGACCGGGTCATCGGTGTGACTGTGGACGATGGCCGCTCCGGCCGCTATGCAGCCGAGCGCGTCCTCGGCGATCTCTGCGGGTGTACGCGGCACCTGTGCATTCCGTGTCTTACGCATCCCCCCGTTGAGTGCAACTTCGATGATGAGTGGCTGTCCCATGGCGTTCTCCTGAGAGGGTCATCGGTCGCCATCGGCGCCGGACGTTAACATGACAGGCACGGCTGGCCAGTTGCGCTTTCACATCGGTGCCGCGATGAACACCGGGCTGAGTAAATCACAGATGGCGGATTTCATCGCAGTGATGCGATCCGAAGTTGGCAAGCACAATGGCGATGCGGCCGCAACGAGAAGGTCGTAAGCGCTGCTGTCTCGATTGAGTGACCTGTTCGACCTTGCCCAGCGGATTCCTGGTTGGATTACCGGATTCTCGCTAACGGTCGACCAATTGCTGCAAGCTTTGCGGATATCGATCGCCCTCGACCACAACTTGCGACAACACAACGTCGATCTCGTGCAAATCCTCCGCAGACAGATGGATCTCGGCGGCGGCAATGTTCTCTTCCAGACGATGTGGATTGGTGGTGCCGGGAATCGGCACTATCCACGGCTGTCGGGCAAGTAGCCAGGCAAGCGCTATCTGGGCACGGGTCAGCCGTCTCGCCGCGGCTATCCCGCCGATGACGGATATCAATGACTGATTGGCCTTGCGTGCCTGGGCGGTGAAGCGTGGCAGGCGGTTGCGAAAATCTCCTTCATCGAAGGTGGTGGTCTCGTCCATGGCGCCGGTGAGAAAGCCCTTGCCAAGCGGACTGAATGGAACGAAGCCGACGCCAAGCTCGGCAAGCGTCGGCAATATTTCCGCCTCGGGCTCTCGCCACCAGAGCGAGTATTCGCTCTGTATGGCCGTGATCGGCTGGACGGCGTGAGCCCTGCGAATGGTCGTCGCACCGACCTCACATAACCCGAAGTGCCGGACCTTGCCGGCCTGGATCAGTTCCTTGACCGCCCCGGCAACATCCTCGATCGGCACGTTGGGATCGAGCCTGTGCTGATAGAACAGATCGATGACCTCGCTCTTCAGTCGTGAGAGCGCGGCCTCCGCGACCTGCTTGATGTGTTCGGGACGACTGTTCTGGCCACCGCGATGCCTGCCCGTGCTGGGGTCGATATCGTGGCCGAACTTGGTGGCGATCACGACCTCTTGACGGACAGGGGCAAGCGCCTCACCCAGCAGCTTCTCGTTCTCGAAAGGGCCGTAGGACTCCGCGGTATCGAAGAAGGTGATGCCACGCTCGACGGCGGCACGGATGAGACCGATCATCTCCTGCTTGTCTCCGGGCGGACCGTAATTGCCGCTCATGCTCATGCAGCCGAGGCCGAGTGCAGAAACCTCGAGTCCGGCGTTGCCCAATGTGCGCGTGCGCATGACCTACCTCCGTTACCTGCAACAGAATGTGAATGGTGCCAACGGTCGCAACGCCATGGATGCCAGACACCGCCAGCGGCTGACAGCACGGTGCCCCGCCTCGCGCGCAACCATCCCGACGATCCTGGACGTCATGTCACCGCACCCGTGCCTCATGCAGTCTCACAAGGCATTACGCATCAGCTCGACGAGCTCAACGGGATCCTCGATGGTTCGCGGGTTGTCCTTGATGAACCAATCGAGCATGGCGCGCTCGGCAATCGCCGGCAACGCGTCATCGACGATGCCGAGCGCGCCGAGACTGCCGGGCAGTCCTATCTGACTTCGCAAGCTCCGAAGCGCCGCGGGAACCGCTCGCGCGTCATCAACGCCCAATGCCAGGGCCAGATTGGCAAATCCCTTGTCGTTGTTGCCGAGGTTGAACTGCATCGTCTCGGGTAGGAGCACGGCTTTGACCCTGCCATTCTCGACGTGATGATTGACGCCGATTGCATGGCCGAGCACGGTCGTGATCCCGGCGCCTGAATGGTCGGTACCACGCCCGCACAGCAGAGCGGCCATGGTCAAGTCCTCCCGTATCCCGGGCGTATCGTGCTCGCCGAGCTGCGGCAAAGCACGAACCAGCAGACGGATCGATTGGATGAGCAAAGCATCGGAGAAGGGGTCACCGGAACGCGAGACGAGTCCATCGATGGCCAGCGACAGGCAGTCGAGGCTCGCAGCAAGGACCAGCTCGGTGGGCGCAGAGGCCAGCAGGTCGGCGTGGACGAAGACCGCGCTTGCGCGAGTCTTGGGATCGAACAACGCATAGCGGCGCGCGTCATCAGGGTTGAAAACGGCTGTTCCGGCCTTGACTGCCGCGGTGTTCGGCGTGGTGGGCACGACCAATTGCGGCAACTTCGGTTTGCTCAGACGAGGGCTATGCATTCGCCCGTTCGCATCGCGATGGGTCGAGATGCTGGACAGGTCATCGCCCTCAGCGAGGAAGATTGCAGCTGCTCTGGCTGTGACGATTGCCGATCCACCCCCTACCGCAACGACGGCATCGGCACGCAGATCGCGCAGACCGGCTACACCCTCGAGGACAGCAGGAACCGGAGAATGGGCCTTTACCCCGGAGAAGGTACCGGCCAGTCGGTCGCCGATCCCATCGCGTACGAGTTCCATGCACGGGTGTTGCGCCAGCGAACGGCCACAGAAGACCACGGCGCGGCGGCAGCCCAGCCGTGCCAGCTCCCGGTTCAGACGCTCGAGCCCATGGCTGTCGGCGAAGATCCTGATTGAGGGGGCGATATGGGCGAATGACATGGGTGTCGGCCTCAATGAATATCTGGGAAACGAAACCGGGGAAACGAATCCGGGGAAAACCGCCAGACGACGGGGCATCGCTGCCACCCATGTGCGACTGGATCGCTTCCGAGACGAACGTCCTGGCAGTAGTTCGTCGACATCGGCCCACGGTAATTCGCCCGACCCGGTCAGCATACCGGTCTGACCGACCCGGCACCTCGAGCCTGTGTCTAGTCGAGCGCATCAGACCGGGCTGGCTACCGCTCTCCGACAATCAGCGATCCCTGTCCGCTCAACGGCCGATGGCGTACGCGCGTCTATTGCATCGCTTCGATGCGGACCGACACGACGCCCGCCTGCAACAGTGCACGGATTGGCCCATCGAAAGCCCCGAGACGGACCAGTCCCCTGGAGGCCTGGAACGGCTTGTAGAAGATCGCAAGGTTGCCCCAGGGCGCGTAGTAAGTGATGTCTCCCACTTTGGGAGCGTAGCTGGCCGGTGCGTCCCGGACGTCGAGCTGACGAGGCAGATCCGCGACCTTCTCAGTCGAGGCGTAGTCGCTTATCGAGAGCTCCAACGGCAGAAGCGACGCGAAATCGCGGGCGGCCGGCGAATCGTCCAGTGTCGCCGCGAGCGTCTCGCTGCCGACGATCACCCGGATCTTGAGCATGCCATCATCCTCCGTTGCGAGACCATGGCGATGCTCAATCAGCAACGTCATGCAAGCCAGTAGCGCTGTTGCCATCGACACGCGCATGAACTTGGATGGCTTGCCACGCCACCTCATCACGGTGCCGACCAAGCGCTCACCCCGCGCCACCGCCACTCGCGGTACCTGCCGCCGCGGTCACGATGACCTGGCGCTCTCGAGTAACGGCGTCAACGCCACCCGAAATCTTGGTAGCGGGCTGGTGCCTGCTGTAGTAGACGGCATCGGTGACCTTCTCCTTCCAGACGACATTCTCGCCATCACGGCTGCCGGTGATCTCCAGGTAAGTCATCGGTGCGTCCGGTGTTGCGCCGTGCCAGTGGTCGACATCGGGCGGACACCAGACGCTTTCACCCGCCCCGAAATTCGATGACCTCACCGTCACGGGTTCCGGTCAAGGCCACCCCATAGGTCACGAGCATGTGCTGCGCCACCGGATGCAGATGCCACGCGGTGCGCGTGCCGGGTTGAAAGGTGACGTGAGCGCCGGATCGTTGGCACGACCCGACCGCTGACCGACACGGGTTCATGAACGCTACCACCTCGCCTGCTCCTGTGGCGCGCCACCCAGACGATGGTCACGCCGAAATGCGGTGCTAGGATTTCAGCAGTTGACGGACGGCGACCAATGCAGCGACCAGTCGCCCATATTCAGGGAGACGAGCATGACCTTTGCAGGACAAGAACAGCAGATCAACCTGCAGGATGCACAACTGAGCCTGGCCGACAGGATTGCCCGATGGACGACCGGGCGAAATCGTCTCGACACGCCGATCAAGAGGCTCAGCCTGCATCGATGGGAAACGAGGACCGAGCCGACCAGCTACATGTTGCCACCCAGCATCTGCCTGATCGGTCAGGGGCGAAAGCGCCTGTTGCTCGGTGAGAGCACCTATACCTACGACGCGCACCGATTGATCGTCACCACCGTCGACCTTCCGGTGGTCACGCAGGTCATCGAGGCCAGCAGCGAAAAGCCCTACCTGGGATTGACCCTCGAACTCGACCTTCGAGTGATTGCGCAGCTGATTTTGAACCAGGACATGCCGGCAGCCCGTCCGCCGCAAAACCGTCTGGGGCTCGCTGTCAGCAGCGTCTCGGCCCCGTTGCTCGACGCTTTCAACAGGATGCTCGACTTGCTTGCAGACCCGGACGATATTCCCGGCCTGGCTCCCCTGCTCACGCAGGAGATCCTCTATCGCCTGCTGCGCAGCGAACAAGGTCCGTTGCTCCGGCAGATTGCCAGCGTAGGCAACCACGGCTATCAGATTTCCCGGGCCATCGACTGGCTGAAGGCCAATCTCAGCACCTCGGTGAAGATCGAGGAACTGGCCAGTAAGGCAAACCTCAGCCCGTCGGCCTTTCACAACCACTTCCGCGCAAATACCGCCATGAGCCCGCTTCAGTACCAGAAGCGAATGCGGCTGAACGAAGCGCGACGGCTCATGTTCACGGAGCATATCGATGCCTCGAAGGCGGCCTACGCGGTTGGCTACGAGAGTCCTTCGCAGTTCAGTCGAGAGTACAGTCGGCAATTCGGAGCTCCACCGATGCGCGACATCAAGAGCTTGAGCCAGGAGTCCATCGGCTGACGGGCGACGAGTTCAAGACCCCCAAGTCCAAAACCCGATGGTTCACGCGCCTGGAAGCACGCATGCGCCCACGACTCGCCCACTTCACACGCCATGGCCGCGGCACCATCGGCAGCGGCCCGCTGGCCTTGTTCGCCTGCTCGATCTCGGATCTGGCACACGGCGACGCACCTGCCCTGCTGCTCAGCAATGGTGAGACCCTGCGCATCGCGGTCGCGGTGCAGACCGCCCGGTGTGGGACCGCGGAAGACGGGCGCGAGCTCAAGATCCGCGAGCTCAAGATCGAGGTCGACCAGCCGGGCCGTGCAGAGCTGAGGACAGCACGCCAATGACGCCGTGCCCGGCACGGTTGCGCACTGCAAATGGCAGGATGTCAGTGCCTCCATGACCCGTGTCGTGCCATTCGGCCGCCGCTTCACCGATACATCCAACGAGGGAGACAGTGATCATGTCAGAAGCCACGATCATCGAGTTTGCTCAGGACCAACGGCCATCCGACATCAGCGCCGAGGAGTGGCAGGCGCGCTGCGAGCTCGCCGCGGCCTATCGGCTCTGCGCGCTCTACGGATGGACCGATCTCAACAACACGCACCTCTCCCTGCGGGTACCAGGGACCAGGGACCACTTCCTGCTGAATCCATTCGGTATGTTCTTCGAGGAGATCACGGCCTCGTCGCTGATCAAGGTCGACGGCCGTGGCAATCTACTGGGCGAGAGTGATTACCCCATGAATCCGGCGGGCTTCGTCATCCATGGCGCCATCCACATGTCGGGTGACGAGCGGCATTGCGTGCTCCACACCCACAGCCGTTATGGCACCGCGGTGTCGATGCAAAAGCATGGCTTGTTGCCGAGCAGCCAGAAGGCCCTGACGATCATGGGTTGGGTCGGCTACCACGATTTCGAAGGCCCGGCCGTGGACGCAAGTGAGCAGCCGCGTATCGTCAAGGACATGGAAGGCAAATCGATCCTGATCCTGCGCAACCATGGATTGCTGTCGGTCGGCAAGACGGTGGGTGAGGCCTTCGTCTTTCTCTATCGGATCGAGACCGCCTGCCGCCACCAGATCGACGCGATGAGCGGTGGTTCCGAACTGCAGCCGATCTCAGCCGAGACACAACGGAAATCGATCCAGATGGGGCTCGACATGTATGGGCCCGGTGGCTTCATCGAGGCCGGCAAGGAGTGGCCGATGCTGCTGCGTCAACTGAAGCGCGCAGGCATGGACGACTACGCTCGCTAGTCGACCACGAGGGTTGCTGCCATTGCGCGCGGTCGATGCCCGCGGGCGCGAAGCCAGAGGAAGTGCACATGGATATCGAGACCAGGGGAATAAAGACCAGGGGAATCGAGGTCAGACCCTGCGGCCCGGCGCTCGGCGCCGAGATCATCGGCGCCGATTTGACCCAAGCGCTCGATGAGGCGACGTTCGCGCGGATTCACGCCGCGTTCTACCAGCACGAGGTCGTCTACTTTCGCGGCCAGGCGCTCAGCGACGAGGATCAGATTCGGTTCACCGCGCGTTTCGGCGAGCTGCGCAAGCTGCGGATGGCCAGTCAGCCAGACAACGCGCACCCGGAGATTTTCGTCATCTCCAACATCGTCAAGGATGGCAAGCACATCGGCAGCCACGACGCCGGGCGCCTGTGGCACACCGACGGCGCCTATCTCGCCAGGCCGCACGCCATCTCCGCGCTGCGCGCGCTGCAGGTGCCCGTGGAGAACGGCCGCACGCTCGGCGACACCCTTTTCTCGAGCACCTCGGCCGCCTACGAGGCGCTACCGGAGGCCACCAAGCGACGTATCGAGGGGCTCGAGGCGGTGCAGAGCTACACCCATCATCTGACCGTGCGCGGCGAGAAGGCCGCCAACAAGGAGATCTATTCGGCCGCCCAGGCCGAAGCGGAGGTCACCCATCCGCTGGTGCGGGTGCATCCGGTCAACGGCCGCAAGTGCCTCTACGTCACCGAGGCCTACACCTCGCGCATCGTCGGGCTACCTGAGGATGAGAGTCGCGCGCTCATCGCCGAGCTTGCCGCGCAGTGCATCAAGCCCGAGTTCACCTACTCGCACAACTGGCAACAGCACGATCTCGTGATGTGGGATGACTGCTCCACGCAGCACAAGGCGACCTTCGACTACCCGCCATCGCTGCCGCGCCGGATGCATCGCACGACTGTCGTCGGTGGGACGACTCGCGCATAGGGTCCGGATCGCGCAAGCGTGGTCGCTCGACTAGTGACGCCGTAGCGCGTCCGCGAAGCGGCGATTGACGACGCTCGCCGGGCGCAGGGACAGGCGCTCATTGACGAGCGCGGTCGCAACGTCCTCCATCCCCGCGCGGGTCGCGGCGACGGTCAAGGTCCAGTCGACGAGATCGCGCTGTGCCGTGCTCCCCCCCATGCGCCACAGACTGGCGCGCGCTGGCAATAGCTGCTCGACCGCGTCGGCGTAGTCGCCGCGCGTGAAGCTCCCGACTGCCTGCGTGACCGGCACCCCGATCTCGCGATAGGCGGGGGCGAGCTCGCCGCCACTCGCCGCGGTCTCGCGCATCGCGGCCAGATGGGTCTCATAAGCCGCATCCTCACCGGCACGTAGCGCGGTCATCGCCCAATGCACGTCGTTGAACGGGCTCGTGCGACCGTCGGCGTGTTCGCGCCAGATCGGGAACAGGGCGGACCATCGCTCGCCGCCATCGCAGCCGAGGGTCTCCAGCCGCCAGAGCAGCGCGGTCGGGTTGCACAAGCTCGCGCCGACCGGACGCAAGGTCTCGGCGATGGGCCCATCGTAGAGCGCCAGTGCCGCGTCCCACTCACCGAGCTCGACGTGAAAGAGCGCCTTGTGCCACCAGATGTGCACGCGATTGCCATGCAAAGGAGTAGACCACTGCGCCTGGCGATCGTCCATCCAGGCGAGCCCCTCGCGCGGTCGACCCGTCATCTCCAGCACGTGCGACATCGCGTGATGGGGCCAATACCCGGTCGGCTCGAGCTCTGCCGCCTCACGCGAGACCGCCTCGGCGCGCGCGTAGTCAGCGGACTCCTCCAAGCCGAAGCCGTACAGCGACAGCATGATCCCGTAGCCCGGTTGCTCGCGTGACCACGCGGGTAGCGCCTGAGCGGCGCGGGCCGCCTCGCGGTGGAAGCGTCCCTGATAACCGTCCAGGCGAAGCGCGGATTGATGCGCAACCAGGTCGTGGGGAAAGCGCATGAGATGACGGTCCAGGCGATTGACCGCCGAGGTCCATTGGCCACTGGCGGCAAGATCGATGGCTGCGAGGTGGCCCCGCTCGCGCTCGTTGAGTCGCGTCTCGCGCAATGCCTGCACCGCCTGCCGTGCGCTCGCCACCTGCGCCGGGTCGTTCGACAGCGCCAGCAGCCAGGCGCGATAGAGGTCGACTATCGGGCACTCCGGGGCCGCCGCCTCGGCCGTGCTCAAGTGGGCATTGACATCGCCGCAATTGAGCGTGATCGCACGCGCCGCCTCGTCCAGCGCCTGCGTTGCGACGGCGTTGGCGCCGGTGAGCTCGTGCCCTTGGGCATCTCTTTGCATCTCGACCTCCGCTGACTGATTGACCCATCGGTGAGCCCGCGCATCGTAACCCAGATGCGCGCACGCCCGGCCGGCGGTCGGAATGTCTATACGTTCGTGATGCCGGGATTGCGGGAGTGACCGCCCTCCCACAGGGCGTACGTGCTTCTCCCGGTCCCGCTTACGGCCTCCGCCTCACTGCGCTGTCATGCCACCGTCAATGACCAGCTCGGACCCGGTCACGAAGCAGGACTCGTCGCTTGCGAGGTACAGCACGCCGTAGGCTATGTCGTAGGCAGTGCCCAAGCGCCCCATCGGCGTGCGCGCGATCAGCTCGGCACGGGTCGACGAATCGCTGAACCGACGCTCGGTGAGCGGGGTATCGGCATAGCCCGGGTGTACCGAGTTGATTCGGATGTTCTCCTTGGCGTACTGCAGCGCGGCCGACTTGGTGAACGTGGTGATGGCACCCTTGGCCGCCGAGTACGCTGGCGAAGTGGGGCTGCCGACGATGCCCATCACCGACGAGGTGTTGATGATGGAGCCACCACCGCCCCGGCGCATGGCCGGTATGGCGGCTCGGGTGCCGAGGAACACGCCCTTGGCATGCACCGACAGCTCACGTTCCCAGATCTCCTCGCTGATGTCCTCGACGCGCATCGGATGCGACACGCCGGCGTTGTTGAACAGCACGTCCAGCCGACCGTGCTCGGCCATCACCGTGTCGATCACCCGCTGCCAGTTGTGCGCATCGGTCACGTCCAGGTGCAGATAGCGCGCACTGGCACCCCGATCGCGCAGCGCCGCCGCGGAGCGCTCACCCAGCTCATCGCGTATATCGGTCAGCACCACCTTGGCACCTTCGCGCGCGAACAGATGGGCGCTGGCGCCACCAAAGCCCATCAGCTCACCGTCCAGCGCGGCAGCCGCACCGGTGAGGATCGCCACCTTGTCTTTGAGTCGCATGAGCCATACCTCCTGGGCCTGCTGGGCCTCCTGGTTGCCGATAGACCGGTCAGGGCAGCGACACTACGGTCTCGAAACCTTCGAACTGCGGATGTCCGAGGTACAAAGGCTTGTTGCGGCCGGCGCTGGCATGCGCCTTGCGGAACTGTTCGGAGTGGGTCCAGGCTTCGAAGGCCGCCCGGTCCCGCCACAGCGTGTGCGACGCGAACAGGGTGTGATCCTCGGCCTCCGGCCCACGCAGCAGACGAAACTCCACGAAGCCCGGCACGGTCTGCAGATACGAGTCGCGCTGCTTCCATACCGTCTCGAACTCGGCCTCGCAGCCCTTCATCACGCGGAATCGATTCATTGCGATGAACACGTTCGTCCTCCTTCGTTACGGCGCAGTCGCTGGCGCCCGGGACATGTCCCAGGCATCGTGCCAGGCCCGGCTCAGCATCTCACGACAGCGCACGCCAGACCACCGGGCGCTCACGCACAGCTGATGGGACACCCACACAGCTGATGGGACCCCACTGTTCGGTGAGCACTCGAGATTGGTGCTATAGCGTCCCGCAACCCGCACAATGCGCGCTCCTCACCGACAGAGCACGGCCGATGACTCCGTACAGGTTTCGCCGCGAGCACCAAGCGCTTTCGACCCGGTCCGCTACGGCCACTCGATCATGAGCACCGCTGCGCTGCTCGAGGCCCGTGGCCTGGTCAAGCATCTGGGTGGAGTCCGGGTCGTCGACGGGGTGGATCTGAGCTGTGGCCCGGGGCAGGTGCTGGGGCTGCTCGGACCCAACGGTGCCGGCAAGACCACCAGCTTGCGGATGTGCTACGGCTTTCTGCGTCTGGACGCCGGCAGCGTGCGGATCGCCGGGCACGATCTGGTCGCGAGCCCCGATGCCGCGCGTCAGTCGCTGGGCGTATGCACGCAGGACGACACCTTCGATGCGGATTTCAGCGTGCGCGGCAACCTGGAGCAGACCGCGCGCTACTATCGACCGCGCATCACCGGTCTGAGCCCGCGCATCGACGAGCTACTGGAGCGCTTCGACCTCGCCCGCTATGCCGAGGCCATGCCGGAGACGCTCTCCGGTGGCTACAAGCGCCGCCTGATGATTGCCCGCGCCGTGCTGCATGGACCGCGCGTGGTGTTCCTCGACGAGCCGACCACGGGTCTGGACCCGCAGGCACGTATCGGCGTCTGGGAGCTGGTCGCGGGACTACGCGCCGAGGGCATGGCGGTGGTGCTCACCACGCACTACATGGACGAGGCGGAGCGACTCTCCGATCGCCTGATCGTGCTACAAGGCGGGCGCATTCGCGCCGAGGGACCACCGCGCGCCGTGCTGGGTGACGTGGTTGGCGAACACATCGTCGTGCTCGCAAGCCAGGGCAACGAGTCGGTGGCGAGCTGGCTTGCGCATCGAGGGATTCGGCCCTCGCTGGTGCTCGGCCTGTGGCACATCGCGCTGGACGCCCCAGGGCTCGCGGCGTTCGTCGCCAGCTTTCCGAATCTACACTACGAGGTTCGCGGACCGACCCTGGACGATCTGTTCCTGGCGTTGTCCCACGAGCGCGTCGCATGAGCACCTATTACGCATTGCTGGCGTGGCAGAGCTGGGCCATCCTCGGGCGACACGTGCGCGTGCACTTGCGCAAGTGGCACACGGCCCTGCTGCCGCCGGTCTGCGAGCCGCTGATCCTGTTGCTGGCCTTTGGCATCGGGCTCGGCCGACAGATGGGCACGCTTCGCTGGTCGGATCAGGAGCTCGATTACCTTGCCTACCTCGCACCGGGCATGCTCGCCTACACCTCGTTCATGACCTCGTTCTTCCAGTCGCTGTTCTCGGCCTATGTGCGCATGCACTACCAGAAGGCCTGGGAGGGTCAGCTAACCACCCAGGTACGGCTGGAGCACGTCATCTGGGGTGAGGTGCTGTGGGCAGCAGGCATGGCCACGGCCTACGTGGTGATGGTGTGCGTGGTGCTCGCGATCTTCGGCGCGATGGGGCTACTGCAGCTTCACTGGTGGGCGCTGCCGTTGCTCGTGCCGCTGCTCATGCTCGGCGCGCTGGCCTTTGCCACCGTCGGTCTGCTCTTCACCGCGTTGCTACCGAGCATGGACCACATGGGCCTGCCGTTCTTTCTGGTCATCATGCCCATCGCCTTCATCAGCAGCACGTATTTTCCACTGCCCGACAGCGCCTGGCTGGGTCTGCTCGCGGTCGGCAATCCCTTGCACCATCTGGCCGAGGCCGCGCGACATCTGCTGGTGAACGGCGAGCCGACACGACATCTGCTGTACGCGCCGTTGCTCTGTCTGCTCATGCTCGCAGTGCTCATGCCGCTCGACATGCATGTGCTGAGGCGACGCGTGTTCGGCGATCACTGAAACACCGGTTCAGCGCATCACCGGTCACCAGCCTTGCTCGAGGAGGACGCCGGAGCGGCACGTCCTCGTGCTGGACAGATCGAGAATATGGCCACATCCTGCGTAACCGGACCCACGCCGCCGGAGGCCGTGTCGAGCATGCCAATGATCCTTGCCGCCAACGCCAATGCCCAAGGTAGTCATGTCGGGGAGTGGCGGCATCCTGACGCGTGGGACAAACCGGCCGCGAACATCGCCAATGCCGTGAGGCTCGCGCAGATTGCCGAGGCCGGCAAGATGGACCTGCTGTTTCTCGCCGACGGCAATGGCGTGCGCAACCTGGACAAGCCCAGCCTGTTCGCGGCAACCTCGCCGTCCGACCGACCCGGCGTGTTCGAGCCGGTCACGCTGCTGTCGGCATTGGCGATGGTGACCCATCACATCGGGCTCGTCGCCACCACCACCACGACCTACGATGAGCCATTCCACGTCGCGCGGCGTTTCGCCTCCCTCGATCACATCAGCGGCGGCCGCGCGGGCTGGAATCTGGTGACGACGTCCAATGCCAACGATGCGCTGAACTTCAGCTACAGCGAACATGTGGCACGCGACATCCGCTATGAACGTGCCAACGAGTTCGCGGACGTCGTCAAAGGCCT
>JAGRHX010000187.1 GCA_020444775.1 Gammaproteobacteria bacterium | reverse complement strand
AGCGACGATGAGCTGGCGCAGCTGGCCGCGCTCGAGACACTGTCCGTACAGGCCGCATCTGCGCAGATGGAGCACATGCAGGGTGAGCACGGCCAGGCAAGAACGCCTCAACGCTTCGCCGGCGGCAGGCAGTCCAGCGCGGCCCAGCAGCAGCTCCTGAACACGATCGAGCGTACGATCATCCCCGGCCTGCTGCGAAAGCATGCCGATCGCGTGAGTCCCACCGTCTCTTCTACGGTCGCACCCTCTACGGTCGCGCCGCCCAGCTCGACGACCGATGCTATGCCGCTCGAGTCGCACACGGTCGAAGCGCTTGTGCAATACGTACTGTTGCACCAATCCGAGGCCGGGCTCGGCTTCGTGCTCGAGCTGGAGCGCAGGGGCACGGCCATCGGCGAGCTGTTCATGGGGCTGCTCGCACCCTGTGCACGACGACTCGGCGAGATGTGGGTCGCGGACGAATGCAGCTTCGCCGATGTCACGCTGGGAATGTGCCGACTCCATCAGATTCTGCGGTCCATGAAGGCACGATTCTTGATTGGACGCTCTCTGCCACTGCATAGTCTTCAGGTGCTGCTCAGTCCGGCCTGCGGCGAGCAGCATTTCTTTGGCTTGTCGATGGTCGCGACGTTCTTCGAGCGCGCCGGATGGCGGGTGAACACCCGGCACGACGACCCCCTCGAGTCTCTCGAACGACTGGTGGCCAGGGAACGATTCGAGGTCGCGGGCCTCTCGGTGAGCTGTGATTTCGCCTTGCAGGATCTCGGCGCGCAGATTGCGCGACTGCGCGAGGTGTCGTGCAATCCCGCGCTCATCGTCATGGTCGGGGGACCGGCCGTGCTGCGTGAGCCATCCCTGGTGAGGTCGGTGGGCGCCGACCTGACCGCGCAGACAGCGGAATCAGCCGTCCTGGTGGCGGAGAATGCGCTCAGCGTCGCGGCCTGATCGAACACATCGTCAGCCGTTCCCAGACGCCCGGGCGGGTGCCGGACGTGGCCGTCCAACCCGTGTAATTCGCAAGCGCGGACCTTCGCTAGTGGTCCGCACCAACAAAGGTGCCGTCGACACGTGAATGGGTTCCAAAATCCAGAGAAGCTACGCAAGCTCCTGCAAGCCGACAAGGCGCTGGAGGCGATCTCCCTGGCGGCGGATCTCGTGCTGCTGGTCGACGCGCAGGACACGATTCGTGACGTCGCCTGCTCGTTGGAGGAGCCTTTGGCAACGACGGCACAGGCCTGGGCCGACAGTTCGCTCATGGATCTGGTCACGGTCGAGAGTCGCGAGAAGCTGGGTGAGCTGTTGCGGGATATCAGAGCGGGCCAGCCACCACGGCCACGTCAGCTCAACCACAGGCTCGGCAGTGAGCCGGACCTGCCGGTGGTCTACACCGGTGTTGCGCTGAAGAGCGCCGGCAGCGTGCTGCTGCTCGGCCAGGAGCTGCGGGCAATCGCCGACATCCAACAGCGACTCATCGCCGCGCAACAGACCATGGAGCGGGACTATGACCGCCTGCGACATGTGGAGACTCGCTATCGGCTGTTGTTCGACATGTACACCGAGCCACTGCTGGTGGTGGACGTCACCGACCGCAGCATCGTCGAGGCCAATCGCGCGGCCATAGAGGTGTTGGGCGCCCCGGTTGCCGCTTCGTTCCCGGTCGGCCTGGACGACGCCGGCAACCACGCCGTCAAGGATCTGCTCGACCGTGTCAAGGTGCTGGGCCGCACCGAGCAGGTCCTCGTGCATCTGCAGTCGCTGGTCGGCGGAGCCGTAGGCCCGCGCTACTCGGTCTCGGCAACGCTGCTGCGACACGAGGACTGTGCTCGCTTTCTCGTCCGCATGCTACCGGCCGCCAATGGTGCCGGACATCCTGTCAGCGAGGATTCGGGCATACGAGCAGACGACATGTTGCAGCTCGGTCCGGACGGCTTCGTCATCACCGACATGGACGGCCGCATCAGACGCACCAACGACGCCTTCCTGTCGATGGTCGGCCTGGCCACGCCCGCTCAGGCACTCGGCGAGAGTCTCGACCGCTGGCTCGGCAGACCCGGTATCGACTTCAACCTGATTGCGGCGACGCTGAAGGAACATGGCAGCGTGCGCATGTTCAGCAGCTTCCTGCGGGTGGAGAACGATGGGCGTGAGGACATCGAGCTGTCCGCAACGGCCGTGCTCCAGACCAAGTCACCCTATCTCGGCTTCATCATCCGCAACGTCGGGCGCAGACTGATGCCACAGAGCGCACCGGCCGGGATGATCCCGCACACCACCGACGATCTGCGTGATCTGGTCGGCCGGATGCCGTTGAAGGAGCTGGTGCGAGAAACCACCGAGATCATCGAGCGCTTGTGCATCGAGGCCGCGCTCGAGCTGACCAACGACAATCGGGCCTCGGCCGCCGAGATGCTGGGACTCAGCCGCCAGAGCTTGTACGTGAAACTGCGTCGATTCGGAATGAGCGACGTCGATACCGTCGAGTAAGGCGCTGAGCACACCGAACGGCTGTCGCCTGCCCACGCAGATCGGTCGATTCCCGCGCTGCCTGGCGCCCGCCAGAGCGACTCGAACGCTTACACCTCCCTCGCCCCGGCCGCGCCGCAACGCGCGCGGTCGGCCCCAGCCATGTCGCTTGACACCTCTAATGTCATTTCATCTTGACACTTGCATGCAACTTCCGTATTAGTTGCCTGACACTTGCTGACTCTCCACGAGGTTGCGATGGCACGCTCGATCCTGCCCGTAGACTCGTTCACATCGTCGATGCCATCTCTGTCCGCCACGCTGGCGCTGCTCAAACCGGTCACCTGGTTTCCGCCCATGTGGGCTTTTGCCTGTGGCGCGGTCTGCGTCGGCACCGCCAGCGCCGACGCCCTGCTGCTCGCCCTCGGCGGCATCCTGCTCGCGGGTCCGCTCATCTGCGGCACCAGCCAGGCGGTCAACGACTGGTTCGACCGTGAGGTCGATGCGATCAATGAGCCACAGCGCCCGATCCCTTCCGGCCGGGTGCCCGGGCATTGGGGTCTGTACATCGCGGTGCTCTGGACCGGCCTGTCACTGCTGTGGGCGATTCTGCTCGGCTCGTGGGTCGTGCTGCCGGCCGCGCTTGGACTCCTGCTCGCCTGGGTCTACAGCGCGCCGCCGCTGCGTCTGAAGCGCTCTGGTTGGATCGGTCCGGCAGTGGTCGCGCTCTGCTACGAGGGGCTGCCGTGGCTGACCGCCGCCATATTGTTGTCCGGTGAGGCCCCGGGCGGACGACTGCTGGCCATTGCCTTGCTCTACAGCGTCGGCGCCCACGGCATCATGACCTTGAACGATTTCAAGTCGGTCGAGGGCGATCGGGCAACTGGTATTCGTTCGCTACCTGCCACGCTAGGCCCGGAGCGCGCAGCTCGAATCGCCTGTGCGGTCATGTTCCTGCCACAGACCGTCGTCGTCTATCTGCTCTGGCAGTGGGACGGCCACGGCTACGCGGGGCTCGTCGCCCTGATGCTGCTGATGCAGATCTGTCTGGCGCCGCGATTGCTGCGAAGCCCTCGCGACAACGCCGCCTGGTACAGCGCGACCGGTGTCGGCCTGTACGTGACAGGCATGATGATCGGCGCCTTTGCGCTTCGGCACCTCAACGGAGGATGAATCCATGAGCTCCACGGCACACAAGCTCGGCTGGGGCGGGATCATTCGTCTCGGCCTCGTGCAATCCGCGCTGGGCTCGATCGTGGTCCTGACGACGTCGACCCTGAATCGGGTGATGGTCGTCGAGTTCGCCCTGCCCGCGATGCTGCCCGGCATCCTGGTCGCGCTTCATTATGCGGTCCAGATCGCCCGTCCACGCCTGGGCCATGGGTCCGACGTCGGTGGTCGTCGCACACCCTGGATAATCGGCGGCATGTCCGCGCTCGCGCTGGGTGGCTTCGGGGCGGCGCTGGCCACTATTTGGATACCGACCCAGCCCACCGCCGGTGTCGCGCTGGCTGTGTTCTCGTTCCTGCTCATCGGCATCGGCGTGGGCGCCAGCGGCACCACGCTCCTGGTCCTGCTGGCAAAGCTGGTACAACCCGAACGGCGCGCGGCCGCCGCCACCACGGTCTGGCTGATGATGATCGTCGGCTTCATCGTCACCTCCGCGCTTGCCGGTCACTTTCTCGACCCGTTCTCACCGGGCCGTCTGGTGCTGGTGATGGGCACCGTGTGCGGCATCGCGCTGCTCGTCACCGCCCTCGCCGTTCACAAGCTGGAGCCGGCCACGCAGGCACCAACCAGGCTGCCGAATGCGGCCGTATCGGCCGCGAGTAGTGACGGCACTACAGCCGGCGTCTCATCGTTCTGGTCGGCATTGCAGCAGGTGTGGGGCGAGAGCCAGTCGCGCCGTTTCGCGGTGTTCGTGTTCGTCTCCATGCTGGCGTACAGCGCACAGGACCTGATACTGGAGCCCTTTGCTGGCAAGGTTTTCGGGCTCTCCCCCGGGCAGAGCACCCAGCTCGCCAGCGTGCAGCACAGCGGTGTGCTACTGGGAATGATCCTGGTCGGCGTGCTCGGCGCCCGTGGTCAGCGCGGCACGCGCAGCGACCGCCTGCGCGCGTGGAGCATTGGCGGCTGCATTGCGTCCGGACTGATGCTGCTCACGCTCGCCGGTGCGGGCCTGGTCGCAGGCGATTTTCCCTTGCGTCTTTCGGTGTTCGCACTCGGTCTCGCCAACGGCGCGTTCGCGGTGGCCGCGATCGCAGCGATGATGGGTATGGTCAGCAACGGTCACCAGAATCGTGAAGGCATGCGCATGGGCTTGTGGGGCGCCGCCCAAGCGCTCGCCTTCGGCTTGGGCGGTTTCATCGGCACCGCGATGGTCGACCTCATGGGTGCGCTGGTGAGCAACCCGGGACATGCCTATGCGGTGGTCTTCGCGCTCGAGGCAATGACCTTCGCTTTGGCCGCCTACCTCGGTTTGCGCATTGATCGCGCGGGCAGACCCCAATCAGCACGGCCAGATCTGGCTGGCACCGGCAGCACCGGGGTGCTCGCATGGCGTTCCCTCGGTCCAGGAGCACGCTCATGAGCAGCGGCGACCACTTTGACGCGATCGTGGTCGGTGGCGGTCCAGCCGGCGCGACCACGGCCTGCGAGCTGGCCGATCTCGGCTACTCGGTGTTGCTTCTGGAGCGCGCCGCTCGTATCAAGCCCTGTGGAGGCGCAATCCCGCCCAAGCTGCTCCAAGAGTTCGATATTCCCGAATCGATACTATGCACACGAGTCAACGGAGCGGGTGTCATCGCGCCTTCTGGCAAACGGGTCGACATGCCGATCG
>JAGRHX010000186.1 GCA_020444775.1 Gammaproteobacteria bacterium | reverse complement strand
GGATGCGCCCATGGGTGTTCACTGCTTGCGCCGTCTGACGGTCTCGCGTCCCTTGGTGTGCTGGTATCCCTGCGGTCTTGCGGGCATTGTGAGCGCCGCGCCGGCGGCGTGCCAGCAAAAGATTGGAGTCAAAACCGACGGGGAAGATGGCCGCCGACTCCGAGCCGCATGTGTGCGCCTGCAACACCGGCGTCGTGTGCTGTCGATGAGGCCTGCCGCCAGAGCATTGTGCCTGTTCAGGATTGTTGACGCTGAAAGGTGCGCTCGCTAGATTCAGCCGCAAAGCACCTCGCGACAGTCAAGGCCTCGAGCATTGTCGTGAGTGCGTTCTGACTGTCTGTGTAATTTGTGCCACACAGCATCGAACGACGCACTCGACGGCGAGAATGTGATGGGGCGCACCAAGGTTGGGGTTCGCATGAGCCTGTTAGCACGGTGACCCTCAACCTCTTCAGCAACAAAGAAGAGCACGGGAGGAGCGCGACCATGGCCGGAATAAGGGTTCACACGCCAGGATCAGGCGAGATCGGTGGCAGTCGTCTCAGGCGCGTCGTGTTCGCGTCACTGGCGCTGCTCTCAGGGCTTTCGTGCAGTGCGGGTGTGATCGCGCAAGGCAATGCGAGCCCGGGTATCAGCGCCGAGGAGAAGGCGGCGGCGATGAAGGAGGGCGTGGTCAACTACTACACCGCGCGTGCCACCAAGACCGCCTTCAAGATCGGTGAGGAAGCGACCAAGGCGCTCGGCATCACCGTCAAGATCACCCGTCTCAGCTCTTCGCTCAACTACAACCGGGCGGTGCAGGAGTTCGAGCAGGGTGTGAACAACGCCGACGTGATCGACACCTCGGTGGTGGCGCACTTCTACGACATGAAGAAGCGCGGAATGCTGCAGCCGTATGTGCCGGCCAACATCGCCCTGTACCGCAGCAACGAGTACTACGATCCCGAGCACTACTGGCATGCCTCGCAAATCGGTCTGGGTGCCATCAACTACAACAAGGATCTGGTCACGGGTGACATGATCCCCAAGACCTGGAAGGACCTTACCGATCCCAAGTACAAGAACAAGCTGGTTCAGGGGCACATCAAGGCCAGCGGGACCTCGGCGGTCGTCGACTACTTTCTGGTACAGATGTATGGCTGGCCGTTCTTCGAGGCGCTCAAGGCCAACAACATCATGACCCAGCAGTCCTGCGACGCGACCAATCTCATTGCCACCGGAGAACGCGTCATCGGCTTGTGCGACCATCAGATCACTGCCCCCGCTCAGGCCCAGGGTCTGCCGATCGAGACGGTGTTTCCCGAGGACGGTGTGTTCGGACAGCTCGGTCCGGTCGCGCTGCTGGCGAAGGCCAAGCATCCCAACGCGGGCAAGCTGCTCATCGACTGGATCACCTCACCAAAGGGCCAGCAGCACTACGTCAACGGTGGCGTGCTGTCACCGTTGGACAGCCCCGAGATCAAGTATCCGCCGCAGTATCCCAACCCCAAGCAGATGAAGGTGATGATCCCCGATCCGGAGAAGGTCAAGGTCTGGCTGGAAGAGGGACGCGAGAAGTTCGGCGCGATGTTCGGCGGCTGATCGTCCGTCATGGTGTCAGCAGGCGGGAGACGGTTCACGCAACACATCGCGGCGTGGACCGTCTCGCGCCTGCACGCGGCTCCCACCCCCCAGCCACCCTGATCGGCTGTTGACGAGGTCCGAACCCGGATGGCCATGAGCGAACAGTCGATATCGACCAGCGGCGTACAGGCAGCAATGGCGACGCGTACCGGCGTGCTCCGGTCCGCGCGTCTGGCGCGGCTGTTCAACCTGCAGACACTGGTCTGGCTCGGTATCACGATCGTGCTGCTGATCCTGGTGCTGATGCCCATGTATCAGCTGGTGCTGAAGAGCCTTCAGGATGACAGCGGCTGGACGCTGGCCAACTACGCACAGATCCTCGAGGTCGAGCGCTTCCACGAGGCGACCTGGAACTCGCTGAAGCTGGGCCTCATCTGTGCGGTGCTGGGTATGTTCATGGGGGCGCCGCTGGCATGGCTGGTCAGCCGTACCAACGTGCCGTTTCGAGGATTGATCCGCTTTTGCGTGCTCGGTGCCTTCGTCACCCCCGGTTTCGTCAACGCCTTGTCGTGGATCCTGCTGGCGGGGCCCAATGCCGGTCTGCTCAACAAGACCTGGCGGGCGCTGACCGGCGCCAGCGATCCGTTGATCAACATCTTCTCCATGGAAGGCCTGGTGCTGGTCTCGCTGGCGACCGTCTATCCGTTGGCCTTCCTGTTCATGTACAACGCTTTCGAGATGATGGATACGGAGATCGAGGAGGCCGCCCAGGTCTCCGGCGCGGGGAAGTTCCGCATTCTCTGGACCATCACCATACCGTTGGCCTGGCCGGCCATCGTCGCGGGCTTCATCTTGATGTTCCTGGAGTCATTGATCCTCTACGGCGTGCCCGCGGTGATCGGCGTGCCGTCGCGGGTCTACGTCATCACCACGCAACTGTGGTCGTTGTTCGAGTATCCGCCACAGATTGGCCTGGCGGCTGCCTTGTCTCTGCCCTTGTTGCTGGTGACCCTGGTGTTGCTGTGGCTGCAGCGCAAGATGGTCAGCCGCGGCAGCTATGCCACCATCAAGGGCAAGGGCGGGCGGCGGCGTCGGATCGATCTCGGTCTGTGGAAGTGGCCGGCGCTCGCCTTCGCCTTCTTCATCATCCTGTTCACCTTCATCCTGCCGTACTTCATGATCTGCGGGACGTCTTTGTTGGCGCAGTCCTATCGTGGCTTTGCCTTCGACAACCTGACCCTGCACAACTTCCACTATGTGCTGTTCACCTACGAGGCCGGTCTGCTGTCCATCTACAACAGCATGGTGACCGGACTGATTGCCGCGGGTTTCGGCGTCGTCATCGGCGGGGTGATCGCATACCTGTCAGAGCGCAAGATCGTGCCGTTCGGATCCTGGCTGGCTTTCCTGGTCACCGCGCCACTGGTGATTCCCGGCATGGTCTTCGCGGTCGGTCTGTTCGCGGCCTATAGCAGTGGACCGATCGTGCTCTACGGTACGCTCACGATCATTGCGCTGGCCTATCTGACCAAGTTCATGCCCTTTGCCTACATGAGCTGTGCATCGTCGATCGCGAGCATCTACCACGAGCTGGAAAGCGCCGCCCGGGTGCTGGGGGCGTCGCGGCTGCGGGTGCTCAAGGACATCACGGTGCCGTTGATGAAGAGCGGCCTGCTCGCGGGCTTCATCTTGATATTCGTGCCGTCGGTCAAGGAGCTCAGCTCCTCGGTGCTGCTCTACAACTCACAGACCACCGTGATCGCCACCGCGATCATGGATGCGTACCTGTTGCCGAGCTGGGAGGCCGTGGCGGCGCTGTCGGTGATTCTGCTGGCCATCAATGCCGTGGTGATCCTGGTCGGATACCGATTGTTGGGTGGCAACATACTCGGTCAGAGCAATTGACCGTTCGCTGCACCCATCCCAAGCCCCATCCCGAGCGCCACGCATGTGATGCGGGTCCAGCTGGAGACGCGTAAGTGCAAGGTTCGAACGCAGCATCCCGCCCCGTATTGATCGAGGTCGAGGATCTGGTCGTCCGCTACGGCGATACGTTGGCGGTGGACGGTGTCAGTTTTTCGGTGCATGCGGGCGAGCACATGACGCTGCTCGGACCTTCCGGCTGTGGCAAGACCACGACCCTGCGCGCGATTGCGGGCCTGGAGACTCCGCACTCCGGCACCATCCGTCTGGATGGCGAGCTGGTGTACTCCTCGGCGAGCAATGTCAACGTGCCGACCGAACGGCGTGGCCTGGCGATGGTGTTTCAGTCCTACGCCATCTGGCCGCACATGAGCGTGGCGGACAATGTCGGCTATGGGCTGAAGGTGCGTGGCGATAGTCGCGGGGAGCGCAGCGACAGCGTGCGTTGGGCGCTCAACCTGGTGGAGATGGATGGCTTCGAAAAGCGCAGCGCGGCGAACCTGTCCGGCGGACAGCAGCAGCGTGTCGCGCTGGCGCGGGCGCTTGCGGTCAAGCCCAAGCTGCTGCTGCTCGATGAGCCACTGAGCAATCTGGACGCGCGTCTGCGCGCGGGCATGCGGCGGGAGATGCAGCAGCTGCAGCGGCAGACGGGTGTGACCTCGATCTACGTGACCCACGATCAGGAAGAGGCGCTGGTCCTGTCGGATCGGATCATCGTCATGCAGTCCGGACATATCGCGCAGATCGGCGCGCCCGCGGAGATCTACAACTGTCCGCGCAATGCCTTCGTCGCCGACTTCGTCGGCGCGGCCAACCTGCTGGACGGTAGCGTGCGCGAGGATCTCAGTGTCAATGGCACGACCGTGCTGGAGACACGCGGCAAGCAGCTGATCCATTGCCTCAACCCGGGTTATTCGCTGCAGGGCGAGGCGACCGTGGCCTTGCGACCGGGCTTTGCGCGACTGTCCAGCGAACCGGTGACAGAGAGCCCCAACAACTGGGCAGGCCGGGTCAAGCAAAGAGTCTTCCTGGGCGACAGCTACGAGTACATCGTGCTGTGCGATGACAAACCGCTGGTCGTTCGTGGGCGAGTGGACAGCCTGCACGAGGAGGGCGACGAGGTCTATGTCTCGGCGTCAGCCAGCCAATGCATCGTCCTGGAACCCAGCGCCTCCGTTCAATCCAGCTAGCAGCAGGACAGACCATGCGTGCGTATCAGGTCATCGATGCCGACGGTCATGTGGTCGAGCCCCTGGACATGTGGGATCGCTACTTCGACGACTCGTACCGTAAGCGCAAGCCGAAGATGGTGACCGACGCCGGTGGCCATCTGCGCTTCGAGCTGGATGGGCGTTTGTGGCCGACGCCGTCGGGACCCGGTGCCGGGCGTCCTGAGGGGCTGGGCGCGTTCTACGCGCCGGACTCGGCGCATCGACGAGAGGGCGGTTGGGACGCCACCGCACGTCTTGCCGATATGGACCGGGAAGGCATCGACATCATGGTGCTCTATCCATCACTGTTGCTGATGGGCGTGCCGGTGCTACGTGATGCCGGGCTTGCCGAGGCCGTCTGTCAGGCCTACAACAACTGGCTGCACGAGCACTGCAAGACCGATCCGACACGTCTGATTGGTGTCGGTCTGATCCCGCTACAGCATGTAGAGGTGGCCTGCCGCGAGGCCGAGCGCTGTGTGCGGTCGCTCGGCATGCGCGGTGTCATGGCCCATCCGGCTCCTTCGGACGAGCGCAACCTGGACCACGTCGACTTCGATCGCCTGTATGCGACGATGCAGGCGCTGGATGCGCCGCTGGCTTTTCACGAAGGCGGCAGCGGCCATCAAAGGACGTTGAGCTCGTATCGATACGACAACTACATTCTCACCCACACGCTCTCGCATCCTTTCGAGCAGATGGCCGCCTGCGCGAACATGATCGTCGGTGGTGTCTTCGAGCGGTTCCCGTCCTTGCAGGTCGCTTATCTGGAAGCCGGCTGTGGCTGGCTGCCATCGTGGCTTGACAGGCTCGATGAGCACGTCGCGCGGCTGCACCACCTGGCGCCCTCGCTTCGGCTCTCACCCAGCGAGTACTTCCAACGACAGTGCTGGATAAGCTGCGATCCGGACGAGCGAACCCTCGCCAGCACGATCGCGCTGATTGGCGATACCAAGATCGTATGGGCCTCAGACTATCCGCATCTCGATGCCCGATCCGGCCCCGTGAAGACCTTTCACGATGTGCAGGCGAGCCTGGCCCCGGCGGCCTTGAAGGCCATCTTGCAGGACAATCCCCGGCGTTTGTACGGCCTGTCGTCTCAGTAGGCGACGTAGGGCGTCATGCCCCCATCGACCGCGATGACCTGACCGGTGATCGCGCTGGCTTGCGCCGATGCCAGGAACACGACCATGGGCGCGATATCACGTGGTTCGACCACGCGCCCGATGGGGAACTCCGCGGCAAAGGAAGCTTCCGCCTCGGCGTGGCTGATATTGCGCTCACGTGCGCGTGCGGCAACACGATCCGGATAGCGATCGGTCTTGGTGAACGGCGGATGCACGACGTTGACGGTGATGCCCTCGGCCGCGACGTCGTTGCTGAAATGCTTGACGAAGTTGACCAGCGCCGAGTTCCCGAGGCCACTTGGCAAGGAGGTCTTGCCCGGGGTGCGCGCGGAGGTGCCGCCGATGCAGACGATACGTCCGCAAGCCGATTTACGTAGATACGGTAATGCGGCGCGCGCGCAGCGCATCGAGGCCAGGGTCTTACCGACCACACGTTCCATGAGCTGGTCGTCACTCAGGGTCTCGAGCTGGCCACCGATGTTGGTCGATGCGTTGTTGACCAGCACGTCCAGATGACCGAGCGCGCTCGCGGCAGCGTTCACCGCGTGCTCACAGCCTTGCGCGGTGAACAGGTCGGCCTTGATC